>JBCCFB010000003.1:0-74143 GCA_039029995.1 Planctomycetota bacterium | reverse complement strand
CCTTCAAAAACCGCTTTGAAAACGTGTGAGGCATCACAACCGGGGCTCAGGATCTACCGGTTACCCGGAGTTTTCCGATTTTGCCTCTGGCTTTGCTCAAGTGAGCTGCCTCTCCACTGAATGGCATCCAACGCAACCCTCATGCCAGGTAGTTAGCCCATGTCCGAGAATCAGTACAAATGGGCTCGCTCCGGCGACGTAAATGCCTTCTTTGGCTTGATGTTAGACAACATCGCCAACATGATGCTGTGCGTCGTTCTGCTATCAGGCGTGTTCAGCTTTCCTGTAGATTTTGCACTGCGCTACATGATCCCGGGTACCGCGATCGGGGTGTTTGTTGGTGACATGCTTTATTTCTGGCTGGCGATTCGCATGGCCAGAAAGGAAAACCGATCAGACGTCACCGCTATGCCTCTGGGGCTGGATACCCCCAGCACTTTCGGCATGGTGTTTCTTGTTCTCGGGCCTGCTTTTGCCAGCAAGCTGGGCCAGCTCACAAAAGAAGCAGGCTGGACACTTGAGGAACTTCGCGCGGCAGCCGAAGCCGATCTGGCTGGTGGTGGAGCTGCGAATGTTCTGGCCAACCTCAACCATGACGCCGCAACTTTTGCGTGGCATATCGGGATCTGCAGCATCTTCGTTTCCGGTCTGCTGAAAATCGCACTTTCATTCGGTAGTAACTGGATACGTGCGATCGTTCCCCGTGCTGGACTGCTCGGCTCGCTCGCAGCCATCGCTCTGGTTCTGATCGCGTTCGCGCCAATCGAAAAAATCGCCGACAATCCTCTGGTCGGTTTTCCAGCCATGGTCATCATCTTTTTCACACTCATCGCGCGCGGCAAACTTCCGTTCCAGCTGCCGGGAGCCCTGGGAGCCGTTCTGATCGGGTGCGTCATCTGGTACGGACTCGTTGCGACTGACGGGCTGACGGACAATGAGCTGGTCCGGCAGGCGACCGAAAGCGGCAATGCAGATCTAGTCTGGTTTCCCACGGAGTGGCTGACCGTGTTCCGCTTTGAATGGCTGGGTACCATGAGTGAAGCAGTTGTCTACTTCCCGATCATATTCCCGTTTGCCATCGCAACGGTCATCGGCGGCATCGATTGCGCCGAAAGCGCCGCATCAGCCGGCGACGATTTTGACACCGGCAAGGTCATCGGCATCGAGGCCGTTGCAACCCTGGTGGCTTCGGTCTGCGGCGGTGTCATTCAGTCTACGCCTTACATCGGCCATCCCGCCTACAAGGCAATGGGCGGTCGCGCGGCTTATACACTGGCGACGGCGGTGTTCGTTGCCGGAGCAGGCTTGATCGGGTATTTCAGCCTGTTCAATCGTTTCGTTCCCGAAGCGGCTGTCATGCCGATCCTGTTGTTCATCGGCCTGGAAATCACCGCTCAAAGCTTCCACGTGACGCCGCGCCGCCACTTTGCCGCCATCGCACTGGCATGCATGCCCGCCATTGCAAAATTGATTGTGTTGAAGATGGGTGAGCCGACGATGACGCTGAACGTGTTGGCAGGCGGCTTTATTATCACCAGCCTGCTATGGGCTTCGGCGCTGGCGAAAATCATCGATCGCAGACTCATAGATGCTTCGATCTACTTTGCCGTCGGCGGTATCCTCGTACTATTCGGCGTCATCCATTCTCCACTCAACGATCAGATGTTCTGGCCGTGGCAACTCGGTCAATCAGACGCATCGGGTGTTGCCTATTTCGACGCCGAACAGAAACGGATTGTCATCGAGTACGCGATCTCCTATCTGCTGGTAGCGGTGATCCTTTATGGCATGAACTTTGTGCTACCGCCGAAAGAGCTGGAACCTGTTGAAACTGATGAGGCGTTCGAGCAGCTTGTCGAATAGCCGCGACATACCTGTCGCGTGGACTATTGAATTGAATCGCGGGTGAACTGAATCGCGGGAACTTTGATGACAATACCGAGAGTGCTCGAACCCGAAGTCATGGACTCGCGCGAAGAAGCGGTTGACTATAACTCGATGGATCATTCGACCGTCAACCGCGCGTTTGTTCAGGAGTTGCTTGAGTTTGCCCGGAAGGTGCGCCCGGAAGGCGTTTCATTTGAAGACCAGCGCGAGGGTGATTACACGCTGGGCGACGTTCTGGACCCCGGGACCGGTACGGCTCAGATCCCCGTTGAACTTTGCAAGCAGGACCCGTTCTGCCGTGTGATGGCCGTCGACATGGCGGAAAGCATGCTTGAAATCGCACGATACAACGTCGCTTCTTTTCCCGACCGGATTCAACTGGCAAAAGTGGACGCCAAGGCAATGCCTTATTCCGCAGGAATGTTTGACACGCTGATGTCCAACAGCATTACCCATCATCTGGCTGAGCCCGTCCACTGTATGAAGGAGATGGCCCGCGTGACTGTTTCCGGTGGCGTGATCTTTGTGCGGGATCTCATGCGTCCGGACTCAGAGGAGCAACTTGAATGGATCGTCAAAGAATATGCGGGCGATGAAAACGAGCACTCGCAAAAGATGTTTCGCGAATCGTTATGGGCAGCCTTGAATCTCGACGAGATCCGCAGCCTTGTGGAAGAGGTTGGCTTCGAAAAGGAAACGGTTACCGCGACTTCCGACAGGCACTGGACATGGGCTGCCCGGAAACCTTGATTCAAGAACGCCGGCAGACGAGCTGATCAGTTAAGATGGGACGTTTTAACGAGGCTTTTTTCAGAAACTCGCAAGCTCCAAAAACGTCGGATTCCCGGCGGGAAGGAATCACCTGCGACATTTTGCGGGCCAGGTCGTTATTTCCATTATCCACGAGACATCGTTTGCGGCGTTTGGATGTCAAGTTTTTTACCCGCTGCAACGCTTGTTGCCCGTTACGGCTACTTTTGACATAGTAAACGCTCCGCGGCGATTCACTAGCAGGTTGGCGTCCGTCTTCGCAAGGCGGTCGCTGAGTATTGCGACTTTTGTCGCGCAAGACTCTTTTTTAATTTCCGGAAACATGATGCATCTTTTCCTCAACCGTTTTTCTGTACTTCGCAATCTGGCGGCGCTCGCCTTTGCCCTGATTGCCACGTCCGTTTTCGCGCTGCCGCAGGACGTGGATTTTGAGACGCAAGTCAAACCGATCTTTGAAAAGCACTGCATCAGTTGCCATTGCGAAGAAAAAGAAGAAGGTACAAGGCTGGATATCGCAGACGACGCGATGGATTACATCTCGCCTGAGGATGCCGAAAACAGTGATCTCTACATGCATCTACTTGGAGAAGATCTGGACATCATGCCTCCCGAAGAGGAAGAGGATCCACTTACACCGGAGCAGATTGAAACGATCAAGAACTGGATTGATGCTGGTGCTGAATGGCCCGAAGGTATGACTCTTGCGGTCGCGGTTGAGGAAACTGCGGAGGAGGCTCCGGCCGAAGGTGAAGCTGTGCAGGCCGATGATACGATTTATCGAGCTATCGGCGCTTTGCATCCTGCGGCGCTGCATATGCCGATCGGGTTGCTGGTCGCAGCAGGATTTTTCGCTCTTCTCTCACTGCGCGGCAATTTTGTAATGAGCGATTGCGCCTACTACTGCCTGTGGCTGGGAACGTTCGGAGCAATCATTGCATGCGTGACCGGTTGGTGGTTCTGCGAAAACGAGAATCGGGATGTCGTTGTCGAGTTCGGCGACGTTCTGGACCAGACCCATGACATCTTCTGGCATCGGACGACTGCGATTATCTCGACAGCAGTCGCTCTGTTACTGGCATTGTTTGCTGCTGCTGCCCGCGCGAAAGATCCGGAAGACGGAGTTGTGTGGAAACTCGGCTGCATTCTGCTTGCCGCGGGGATCGGGTATACAGGGCATCTCGGTGGAGAACTGACTCACGGCAAAGACCTTTACGATCCGATCGAAAAGCTCTGGGGGCAGGTGAACGCACCTGAAGAGCCAGGAGCTGCCGATGCCGGCGATGAATCCGGCGACGGTGAAGTCGGAGAAGCATCAGGAGACGATGGCGAAGGCGGCTCCAGTGATGAAGGCGGCGCTGGCGAAGAGAATGCCGGTGACGAGGCCGGAGGTTCCGGTGAACCGAATCGTGGTGCGAACTTCGGCTAGGCTCCGCTTGTGTTGCTTTGCAAACGGATTTGCCCAAATCCAACCCGGCCACGTTGTCTTTGTATTCATCTTCCGGTTTGAACACTAAGCAGATTCTGCTGATGCGCAAGACCAGAGCCGATGATGGAAGATTTTACTGAACAGTTCACTGCGTTTTTCAAGATAGGCTACTTCAATTGGTGGCTGGTCTGCGGCTACATAGTGCTCGTCGGTGTTTTTCTGTTCGGGATTCTGCGACCAACCCGAAACCGCGAATGGAAGTCGGCTGGTGCTGCTCAAGCATGGGTCATCGCACTCTATGCTGAAATGTACGGCACTCCGCTGACGGCATATCTGGTAATGGGATTCCTCGGCAGGTCCCAGCGGGACGCTGAGAATCACTTCAATGGTCATCTCTGGCCGGTGATCCTCGGATTCAGTGAACAGACCGTTCAGCACGCGCAGTTCTGGTTTACCGTCGTCGGCCAGGTGCTGGTTCTCATCGGCGCTGTACTAGCCGTGATCGGCTGGCGGCAATTGCACAGTGCGGTCAAAGAAGACCAGTTGGCCTGCAACGGGCTCTATCGCTACATCCGGCATCCACAGTACACGGGGTTCTTTCTGTTTCTGATCGGCAGCATGATCAACTGGCCGACACTCGCGACGTTGTTGACGCTGCCGATGCTGTTGTGGGTGTACTGGCGGCTGGCAAGACGCGAAGAAGGTCTTGCGATCGAACAGTTCGGCGACCGGTATCGCGAATACATGTCGCGAACCGGCCGGTTCCTGCCGGGAATCGGACGGGTCCGGTTTCAGCCTGTGAGTTGACCACGGAATGAACTGAAGACACCAAGTCATCGTATCCGTCGATGTCGTCGATGTCATCGTATCCGTCGATCCAAAGTCTCTGATGCGGCCGTGTTTGTCTGGTTGCCTGTTTCTGCGATTACCCGCTTCGTTCAGCTCGGAACTAATAGTTGATCGACCAGTTGACCGTGTCGATGTTTGCACTGAATGCCTGACGTCCGATGGTCCCTTTGAACCGGATCTTAGCACTCATTTCGAGGTTGGCATCGTGCACGAATCGGGAAAGATCACCCGTTGCCGCAATGGTAATCGTGTTGTCGAATCGCGAAACCCTTTCGGTAATCACCTCCACATATTCGCCCGAATCGTAGTTGAACAAAGAAATGGCGACATCCACAGCCGGGCGCGAGAAGGCCGAGGACTCAACTGAAAACTCGAGTGCTCCGGGGGCTTCGAGATATGAGGTTGTCGTTAGCTCCAGCTCAACGATCGGTTGTAAGTCGTTCGAGTCACGCACAATGCTAACGTCCATGTCGTCACTCGACTCAAGCTCTGATAACCCGCCGTTGGTCAGTTCGCCGCGCAAAATATGGATGGAGGATGCGGTCGCAATTCCCGGGGCCGTCGGATAGAAGGTGCCGTCGAAGTTGTAGATGTCATTTGGATCAAAAAGCTGTGCTCCTGTCGTGTTTTTATCTGCAAACACCGAGACGGAGAGGGCTTCAGGATCGATCCGCAGGATTTCGTTGAAAACAGCAACCAGGATTCCGCCATCTTCAGCTACCTCTACTGCCCCGACTGCATTGAGATCCTGAGCGATTTTCGGGTCCAGCAACGCTGTTGTTTCTCCGGTTACCGGATGCACTCGATAGATGTTCTCGCAGGAGCCTCCGCAGTGAACATATAACATTCCGTCCGGGCCAATATCAATTGAGCCCCAGTTGAATGGGCTCCATGGCCACGAACCGATCGGATGCCAGTCCCCTGCGGGAGTCAATCGGCCGATGCCATCACTCGCGTCAGAAAAGAAATAATCACCGTTGGCTGCCTGAGTCATGCTGACAGGATTGCATTGCAGGCCACCAGGGATCTCACTTTCTTCTCCTGTATTCACATCAATTGACAACGGGTGGAACCCGTTGAGGACCAGCAGGTTTCCATCAAGCGACAACTCCATATCGGTAAGGCCGCCTGGACTGAGTTCATAAAAAGGCTCGATCGTCTGGTTGATCAGGTCTATCTTCTGAATCGTTGACGGAGGAGAGATGCTTCGATCTGCGACGAACAGGGTTCGTGAATCCGCTGCAACGACGATATCCCATGAAACGCCCGTATGCTGGAATATCTGATCGACAGTCCCATCATCATGCAGGACCTGGATATCAAACGGGTTGAATCCATGTGCGACCATGACCCGGTCACCGACGTTGATTTGTCCAGATGCTGGAGCGACCAGAAAGCAGAGTGACACCGCGAAGGAAATTACGATTCGATACACGATACAATTTCCAAGGAAATACTGAGGTGATAGGACAGAAAGAAACAGACCCCTATTCTAAACCATCGAGTCAACCAGCATTCACAAAAACCTGCACCAGCAAATGGCACTGACTAAGGTTTACCCCGGGGGATTCATCAAATCGCTTCGAATTCAACTTCACATTCAGGGAGTGACTGAACAAAGACTCGTCCGTAGTACTTCGTCTGGATACGTGGATCAAGAATGACCACAATCCCTGTGTCTGTCTTACTGCGGATCAGGCGACCGAAGCCCTGTTTGAATTTGATGACGGCTTCGGGCAACTGGTAGTCGTTAAACGGATTTCCACCGGCGTCGCGAATTGCATCCAGCCGTGCCTGAAGCAGCGGCTGGTCGGGTACAGAAAAAGGCAGCTTGGTGATGATCACGTTCTGAAGAGCTTCGCCCTGTACGTCGACGCCCTGCCAGAAGCTGTCGGTTCCAAACAGGACACCGCGCGGATTGGCCTTGAACTTTTCAAGCAGTTGATTGCGAGGTGTTCCATCAGCTTGCGAATAGAGAGCGTAATCGTTCTCGATCAACCACGGAGTCAACTCCCGCACGGCCCTTCGAAGAAAGCTGTAACTCGTAAACAGAACGAACGCATGGCCATCGGTCTGCTCGACATACCGTTTGATCGCATCGATACATTGCCGCCGATGAGTGTCTCGATCCGAAGGATTGGCCATGTTGGTGACCACAATCAGTCTGGCCTGACTCTGATAGTCAAATGGGCTGCCCAGCTTGATCGAATTGGCTTTGGTCAGTCCGATTCGTTGACGGAAGAAATCGAAAGATTGATCTCCGACGGCCAGAGTCGCACTCGTCAGGACGCACGTGTCAACTTTGTTAAACAGGTTGTCCCGCAACTCGGGTCCGATATCGATCGGAGCAGCCATCAACCGGATGTTGGGCCTGGTTCGGCGCGACTGAACTGTTTCAACCCAGTAGACACCACCGTCGATCTGATGCTTGCGCCACTTCTCGATCGATGCCGCCATCACGGCCAGTCGGTCGGCATGTGAATTGAAGTCCTGTTTCTCGGCGGCGTCCTTGAACTGCTGGCCCATCGTCCTTACCAACTGGCTGAGGTCATCCAATGAAGGCGACAGCGGATTCTCAACAATGCCCGGTTGTTTGACTCGAACCGTTTCGCTTCGCACCGTCGTTCCGGGTTCGTGCTGGCTGGCGTTCCGGCTCACCCATTGTTCGACTGCCCCGAAGAAGTCATCGGCAAGAACCCGGCAACGCGTAACGGTCTCCTGGCCACGACGGCTTTCATGATGAACGAACAGGCCCTTGTTTTTTGAGTCGTTGTACAGCTTGTTCAAGGTGTACTCGATCTGGGCCGAAGTAACGCCCAGACCCAGGTGATCGCTGGCAACATCGGGAACAGTGTGTGCTTCGTCGAGGATGACCGTGTCGTAGTCCGGCAGGATATTGACCCCGAGCTTCCTCAACGCAAGATCACTGAAAAACAGAGCGTGATTGACGATCAGAATATCCGCGTTCTGAAGTCTCGATCGTGCTTTAAAGTAGTGACAGTCGTCATAGGTGGGGCATTTCCGACCCAGACAGTTGCTGCTGTCGCTGCGCACTTCATCCCAGACAGAACCGTAAATTTTCGTATCGAGGTCCGCTCTGGAGCCATCGGTCGTCTGTGTTGACCAGATCCGGAGTCGTTGAAGCTGGTCATGCTCTTCGTCGGTCGAAAATAGACTGTCAGCCCGGCGCAACGCCTGTTTCAATCGCCGGAGACTGATGTAGTTACCTCGACCCTTTGCGAGGACCGCTGAAAATTCCAGCGGAATAACGGCATTCAGAAGCGGCAGGTCTTTTTCGAGCAGTTGTTCTTGAAGACTGATCGTGTGCGTTGACACAACGATTCGTCGCTTACCACCGTCACGAGTCTTCTGATTTTCCGCGAGCGATAGAATCGCAGGAACGAGGTATCCAAAACTCTTGCCGACTCCGGTTCCTGCTTCGACGACCAGATGCCGGCGATCGGCGATTGCTTCGGCAACCGCATCCGCCATCTCAAGCTGTTCTGATCGATGCTCGTAGGAGTCCAGTCGCGCTGCGATCAGACCCTCATCGCCAAGTACATCAATCGGGTTCATCGGCTCGCGGCGTCCGCACGGTCATGGATTCATCTGAAGCGCAGTGATCAATTAGACATGACCATGCGAATGCGGAGAAGGGTAGCGGCAAGCCGCAGCGATCCCTTGATCCCCAACGCTCCCTTGATAATGGCCATCCATCTGATGGCCGGCATTAATGTGATGAGGCAGCGCCAACGCGAACCTGAGCAGGCAGGCGAAGATCGTACGCTGCCAGTCGGTTCCGGACTTCCGAAGGCAATTGCGTAACAAGGCTTGTATCTGCCAGTTGCACGACATCACCGACAATCGTGACCATCGGGCTGGTCAATCCGGCTCGCTCAACGGCTGTGTGAATACTGTACAGGTCCGCAGTGACAATCTTCTGGCCCGGCAAAGTAGCGCGTTCAATTGATGCCGCAGGTGTTGAAGGATCACGACCTGCAGCGATCAACGACCGCATCAGGTTTTTCAGGTTTCGCCGGCCCATCAGGAATATGACCGTGTCTATTCTTGCCAGTGATTCGAAATCCGGATTGTGCTCCGGTAGGTTCGGGTCTGTTTGCCCTGTGATCACCGCGAACGATCGGGCAACCCCTCTGGATGTAACAGGGATTCCAGCTGCAGATGGCGCTGCAATTGCGCTGCTGACACCGGGCACGATAGTGCAGGGGATCTCCGCGCTTCGGCAGGCGGCAAGTTCTTCGGTTCCACGACCGAAAACGAACGGGTCTCCACCTTTCAATCTGACTATCTTCAGCCCGTCTGATGCCCGAGCGACGATCAACTCGTTGATTTCGTTCTGGGATATCCGGTGATGATCAGGATACTTTCCAACATCGATCAACTCCGCGTCGTCGCGGCACCACGTAAGGATTTCAGGTGAGATTAATCTGTCGTAAATCACAACATCTGCGCGCTGGATCAGCCGCATTCCGCGCACGGTGATGAGTTCGGGATCGCCCGGACCAGCTCCTACGAGATGAACGTTTCCTGTCTTGATGCCCGTCATGATGAATGTGCCTTGATCTGATTTCACGTTGTTCTTCTGGTGACCTGCGAAGTGCGGTAGTCGGACTACGAACTGCTGATGACAGTTTCCAGGCCGGTCATCCGGTCTGCAGCCATTTGCAGACACAGTTCGGTGACTTCCGGGTAGAGTCCTACCGGGCCGTCGCAGATACAGAGCCCTCCGGCGCGCTTGACGGTTACGGGGAAGGTCAGCGAGTCACCGGTGGGCAGTCCGAATGCACCCGGAACATCTTCCGTTGCATGAGGTCCGCGGCTGATGAGAAACGGAATCACAATCACGTTCCGCCCTGTCAGTGTCGCTGCGACTTTCTGGATGTCCGGTTGTTGATCGATGAAACCGGCTTCCACCTGAATACCGCTTGCAGCGGCACCGAGTTCGCGTCTGACCTGATCACAGAGCGCGACCGTAGCTTTGCCGCTATCCGGATGGCGGGTAGTTCCATGGCCGACGATGACGGCAGTGGTTTCGGCGTTGTTGATCCGGTGCGCATCGGCAAGTGTGCGCACTCGATCAGCAACGACCGCCGGTATCATCGGGTGTACTCCGATGGCAGGAGTGATCATCACGCGGAACTGCTCGAATTCCGGATTGGATTTCAGCTGATCGGGCAGCACTTGTTTGCAGTAATAGCCCTCGCTGGTCATCAGCGGTACGACTACAACGTCACCGGCAGGAAGCAGGCTCAGCACTTCATTGATCCGGGGTGATCCGTTCAAAAGTGCAGGCGTCACTTTTGCGAAAATACCGTGCTGTTGCAGCTCTTCAGCCATCTCATAAAACGGCGCGTTGGCTGAAACACTCGCAAGCGAGCCGTGGGCTGCGAGTACAAGTGAACAGGCATACCGGTCCGATGGTTTTCTGTGTGGACGATTCACTATGTTCGCTCTCCGGTAAGTGACTGCTGGCCGTTCATCGGTAGAACAGGCAAGACGGTTGTACGAGGGCTTGCTGAAGGGGGGCTTGTTGAATGAGGATGTGCGTTGGCGTTCAGCTGGACGAGTTGTGAGTTGAACTGTTCAATCGTTGATTCTTCTTTACCGGTGACGCGTCTGCGTGGATCACGTCGGCCCATCGTTCGCTGATAGAAGTCACCGAGCCCTTCATCAGCAGAGCGGTCTTTTGACCACTGATTCAGAAGAGGGGTCAGAGTCGGGATAACTTCTTCAACAGCCACATCAGCCGCAAACAGATCGGCCATCCGGTCACCGGCAAGCCGTCCGCCGACAAAGATGTGATAGATGCCCGGGCGGCGCCCCACCAGCGCAACATCGGCTGTGTACGGTCGGGCGCATCCATTGGGGCAGCCCGTCATACGGAATGTAAGTGGAACATCTGCAAGACCGATTGAGTCCAGTTTGGCAGCAAGGTCACGGACGATCTCCGGAGATGCACGCTCGGATTCAGCGACAGCCATGCCGCAGGTAGGCATCGCAGGGCAGGCCATCGAATAACGGATCGCAGCCGGTAGTTGCTCAACGGGCTTGACGCCGTGATCGGAAAGCCGCTTCTTGATTGCTGCGATGTCATCATCTTTGATGTGCGTCAGCAGCAGGCTCTGCTGGGCTGTCAGAGTGACGCCAACGTTGAAGTCCTCGATGATCGAACGAAGCGCAGTTTTCAGCCGGAAGTCGCCTTCGTCTTTCACCCTGCCGTTTTCGACGAAAACACCGTAGAACCAGTGGTTGCTGTCCTGACGGTGCTGTCCCATCCAGTCTTCATTTCTGGTTTCCGGGAGCTCTTTCCATGGCTGAATCGTAAATTCTGATCGCTCTTTCAGTTGTTCAACGAACCAGTCGATTCCATATTCGTTGATGAGATACTTCAGGCGAGCCTGCTTACGGTTTTCCCGGTTTCCGAAGTCACGATAGATCGATGCGATGTTGCGAATAACAGCGACGCCATCATCCAACCCGACAAAACCGATCTGGTCGGCGATTTGAGCAAACGTATTGGCACGGCCGTGGCTCATGCCGAGTCCGCCGCCGGCGACAACGTTGAAGCCGGCCAGTTCATTGTCCTCTACGATTCCGATCAGACCGGCGTCGTAGGAATAGATGTCCATCTGGTTGTCACCCATCAAAGTGACACCGACTTTGTATTTCCGCGGCAGGTAGGTTTCGCCGTAGAACGGCTCGTCTTCTTTGGTGTCGACGATGCGCTCGCCGTCGATCCAGATTTCATGATAGGCGCGCGTCGCAGGCCGAAGATCGGCGGCGATCTCATTTGCGGTTTCCCGGATTCTTGTGTGGATCGCGTCCTGAAACGGTGGCGCAGTTGCCATCACGTTTCTGCAGACGTCACCGCAGGCAGCCAGCGTGGTCATCAGTGCTTCGTTGATCTGACGCATCGTCTCACGAAGATTGCCCTTGATGACACCGTGGTACTGAATAGCCTGACGCGTTGTAATCCGGATCGTTCCGTTTGCGTACTCATCGGCGATCCGGTCTACCGCGAGGTATTGCTCGGGAGTCATTACGCCGCCGGGCAGGACGATCCGGATCATAAAGCTGTAAGCTTTGCCGAGTCCTTCTGCGCGGCGTGATTTTCGAAGATCACGATCGTCCTGCTGGTAGGAACCGTGAAACTTAAGCAATTGAAGGTCATCGTGTTCAAACTTGTCCACCGACTCATCACGCAGGACCTCGTCAATGGTCCCGCGAAGCAGGTCACCTTCGGTTTTCGCTTTCTCGACTTTCGAAGGCTTGGCAGGTTTCAGGTTTTCGTTCTTGTCTGTCATGGCTGTGATCTATGGAAAAAATTGTCCTGGTGTTTCAATTGGCGGCCGATCTTTATGCGCGACCCTGATCTAGATGCTGAAGTGAAGTCCGCATTCCGTTTTCTCAGACCCGTCCCAGCGACCGTCGCGATCGTCGGACTCAGGTGATGAGCCCGGGACCGGCCGGGTGCAATGCGTGCAGCCGACACTCGGGTAGTTTTGTAGATGCAGCGGGTTGAACGGGACGGCATTGGCTTTCACATACTTCCAGACCTCCTCGCGGGTCCATGAAGCGAGGGGGCAGAACTTGAGAATCTGATAACGCCAGTCCCAGAACATCACCGGATGATCGGCGCGCTGCCGGGTCTGACTCCGTCGCAAGCCGGTCATCCACAGATCGAATTCAACAATGTTGTCTTTCATCGGAACGACTTTGCGGATGTGGCAGCATTGATTCGGATTGTCTTTCCACAACTCGTCACCATAGCTCTGACTCTGTTGTTCAACAGAAACCGGGCTGGCCCAGCGACGAATCGTCAGATCCGGATACTTCCTGGCGATCCGGTCCCGCAACGCGATTGTCTCGGGAAAAAAGAAGCCTGTGTCGATCCACGCAACGGTGAGCTTTTTCGCACCGCCAGCACGAACGCACATGTCGATCAATGAGCAGCCTTCCATGCCGAACGAAGTCGTCAGCAAAAGGCGGCGGTCGGTAAACTTGTCAAACATCCACTCGATCAACTCGACCGGCTTGCTCTTATCCGAAACTGGAGAAGCATCTGCTGCGGGAGTGAGCTGATAAAGTTTGAGTCCGGGCGCTTCGGTTTTTTGAGCAGGGTTCATTTCTGGATCGGATCGTCGCGTGGTAACTGGCGGTCATGCTGCAATAGCGGCACAAAAAAAGCCGCGGAAAAATCCGCGGCTTGTTGCAAACTTGTTTTGTCGATCAAGTCAGCGGCAGCGCGGCATTCCTCCGAATGCTGTCGAGCAGCAGGTCGCACAACAGGAACAGTCGCGGCGATTTGCATCGGCGATCAACACAGTTCTGTTGTTTACGAATCCACACATTGCAGCTGTTTGCTCAAAAAATCTATCGGCCAGTTCCGATCGGGCACGCCATTATGTAAGTCGATTTTTGGCTGTCAACATCCCGGGTGAGTTGTTTAACAGCATGCTAATACTCCCAGTGATAGCAAAGTGTTTCAAAACAGATAGCCATTTGCCAGCTTCTGATTGCACCCGGTTTAGTGTGCACAGGAGCTGAAAAGTACGGCTCAAGGTACTGCTCATAGACCTGCCGCCATGCCACCAACCACGGTTGTGCCATATGAGCAATGACGACCCGATGCACCTTCAGATACTTCTACCGGGTGATTTTCCGAACGTTAGTCCTCAACCTGGGCGACCTTTTGACCCAGCTTCAAAGGCATGGAAATCGAGTCAAATCGAGATTGTCGTCTCAGAATTAAACTGAGCGTCGCAGATCGAGACAGAAGTGATGCGAGAAGCCTCGGGTTTTTCCGTCTTTTCCGGTTTTTCAGTTGCTGGCACGCAGCTTGCAATTGGTTTCAATCGTGGAGTCCAGTGAAGATTCTTCCTTATCTTGATCTCCCGAAGCTATTGCCTCTTTCGACACTGGCTCCACGTTATTTTGCCTCATATTTGTCCGGCAACTCGAATTCGAGACGCCCGGCACAAGCCGACGACCCGACCACCTCACGGTACTGTCGCTCTTCCGGGTCGTTGGCTTTTTCTGTGCGCCACTATTTCATGCGGCCATACTCTGAACGTCGATTTTTCCGATCGCTGAATTCCCGGGTCGAGACACTTTAAGCGTCTGTGTCTGATCGAAACGCGTCTGTGTCTGATCGAAGGCGTCGGCTGACCGGTCACATAGAAAAAGGCAGCCACCGCAATAATGCGGTGACTACCGGGCAAACTTGGTTTTTAGGCCTGTAGAGTTGAAATCTCTTTGCGCATTACTGCGATGGGAAAATTCCAAACAAGGCGATGCACCAGTTTAATGAGAGGAATGGAGGCATGGTGTTGAAAGAGGCCCCGTTTCCGGTACTTGTCGATGTCACAGAGCCCGCTCCCAGGTTGACGTCGGCGCCCCCGGTTCGGTAAGTCATCGCGGCGGCAAGGTGGTTTCCTTCTGGTTTGAAAGAATTCGGTGTTCCTGCATTAGCGCGCAGATTGGCGACGTGATCGTGGGGTGGCAGATTACTTGTTGTAAGAGTCGTCGTCTCAGAGCCACCAGCTGAACCTAGATTTCGAGGAGTCAGTCCCGGTCCGTTGCCAGCATGTAGCGCAACGCGACCGCGGAAGTCGGGAAGTCTGAAATCGGTTTGCCCGTTTCCACCATAGGTTGTGCCCAGCAAGGAAAACAAAGCTGTGTTCTGGGCGATTGAAAGCGTCTGGCCATCACATTTGGCCCAGCCGGATGGAGCGAAATTAAATCCGAAGCATTGTATTTGTCCGATGAACGGGTCTGCCATGTTTCTTCCTCGTGTTGGAGTAGCTTGTATTGGTTGAGCGGATTGATAACGCGATTGCTTGAAAGGTGCTTTTAGCGGCTCGGAAAGATTCCTATCAAAGCGATACACCAGTTGATCGCGACAAACGGTGGCATATGATCAAACGCCTGACCGGTGCCCGTATTCTGGACTTGAATTGAACCAGTTCCCATAACGATATCGGTGGCTTGATCTGAATAAGCGCCCTCTGCAGCCGCCAACTGGTTGTTCGCCGGAGTATTTGTACCGGCCTCTGCCCCCGTCGCGCGGGCTGTCATTTGATGGGAATGGGACGGCATTTCGTTAACGCCTAGAACGCGGCTTTCCTGACCGGATCTTGCTCCTTGCGGAAAGCCCGAACCATGATGCACAGGGAATCTGCCACGCAAATCCGGAAGCGCAAACGTTGTTTGTCCGTCACCGCCGTACATTGTTCCGAGCAACGCAAACAGAGCATTCAAGCTTGCGATTGGCGTAACCTGGCCATCGCATTTAGCCCAACCCTGGGGGGCGAAACCAAATCCCATCGGCTGGATCTGGCCTAGAAAAGGATCTGCCATTTTCTACCTCTTATTAATTCTTAATGATGTTGTGTTGATTGCTATCGGGGCTAAGTCGCGTTCGAAGGGGCGGGAAGCTCCATGTGCTGGTTGATTCCCTTGTCCTCGATAACGTGGAATCCCGTTTTCTCGTACCATTGCCGGGCCGGGTTCACTGACTCCACCCATAATCGCAACGGTTTGTCTGCTCTTGCGGCCTGATCAATCGCCTGTTGCATGACCGTACCGCCAATTCCACTGCCGCGAAATTCAGGAAGCATTGAAATGTCTACCACTCTGACTTCCTTCTTCCCTTCCCAGACGTAGATGCGTCCGACAGGCCTGTCGTTGAGCAGAACAATGTCAAAATCAGCGCCCGCGAAAAACTTGTGATAGTGTGTATGCTGTGCATTGAATTGCTGATCAACAAACGCTTTTTTCTGCTCATCATTCAGCGGAAGCAGATCAAGATCCCACCGCGTTGATTCGTACAACCGGTGAAGGAACTCGAGATCATCATCCGTTACAGGACGCCTTGTAATTTTCCGGGCAATATCCTGGTCAAGAATTTGTGCTTCGGGCATAGTGGGCTCCCGCTAGTAGATAACGGCTTCGTACAACAAAGCACCTTCGGCCGTTTGCTGACCGACATAGTGAATGTACAGATCCGTCGGGGCAGTTTTGCGACTACTTAGCCGGTAGGTCGCATCTTCGATCCGTTCAGAGCAGGCAAACATCACTGACAGCGGACAGGCATGTTTGTGCGGGTGCTCTGGCTGATCGTATTTGAGTACCCAGTTGTTCTGATCGATCCGGAACAGACGCACCTGGCCGGATACCTGACGGGCTGTCGGGTCGTAAACAGGACCAGTGATCTGGAAGTCTGTTCCAACCAGTTTTGTCAGATCGTCCAGCCCGAGGTCAATCAAAGAGCCTGCATTGGGAGTGGCTGCCTCACAGCTTTCACTGTCAGCCATTATTCCCATCGCACTAACAGCTCCGCCGATTGCCGCCATGCGTCCAACGGCGGAGCGGCGGGAAATGGAATCGCCATTTTGCGCCGCAGATTCCGGCGCAGCCTCAGTTTCGGTTTTGCTTCGTCTTTCGTTCATTTGGCTGCCCGTAAAGAGTAGATTCGGTTTCAGCAGCCTGTCCTCTGTCCCGCCTTTATTATAATCCGCGATCGGTCGCAGCCTCCGTTAATCCACTGCAACGGGCTGATAACAGCCGTTCGTTCCCCGGCTGTTGATCGGTCGGGGAAACCAACGTGGGCGACTATGGAAGTTGCCGCACCTCGATGCGCAAAAAAGAATCCCCGCCGACGGCACTCGGGCCATCGACGGGGACGGACGGCGGTCTGCAATACTGCGATCCGCTTGCTTGATTGTCATTCCGGAATAGCGAAATCAGGCGTTCCGTCCAGTTGTTCAGCAGCGCGATGGACGCGTCTAACTTCTTGACGGATACACGCCGGTGATTGCGATGCAGTAGTTAATCACCTGATAAGGAGCCATGTTGTCATGAGCCATATTGCCTCCGGTATGGCCAACTACGATCGCTTCGGCGGCCATGTCGACATTGGCCGCGGGAGCGTGATAGGTCGTGCCGGACTCGGTCCCTGCAAGCAACGCACCATGAGGTTTGTTCTCGGTCGCCGATGCATCGGTGGCTTTCAATTGAGCGGTATGCGAATGCGAGGGTATTTGGTTTACATCTAGAAGTACCTGCTCCGTGCCACCCTTTTGTCCGATCGGACGGTTGGACATGCCGTCGCCTTGACCGTGGTGCATCGGACTGCGACTTCTTAGATCGGGAAGCCCGAAAGTGGTTCTTCCGTCACCGCCATAGATGGTTCCCAACAACGAAAAGAGTGCGCTGTTTTCGGCAATGGCGAGCAGTTGCCCGTCACATTTGGCCCAGCCGCGTGGAGCAAAGTCGAATCCAAAAGGTTGGATTTGTCCCATAAAAGGTTCCATGATCTGCCTTTCAAAATGAACAGTTGATATTCGAAGACTCAGTTGTTTGAAATGAACGAAACCGTCTTCCACTGCGCGGTTTCTATTGGCAGCTTTCTCAGGTCAGAATCGCCTCGTAAGTGAAGGGCTGGTCCGAACCTGAACCACCGATCCGGTGCAGGAACATTCGAGTTTCCGGTGTAGAACCCGAGCCAACACGGTATGTCGCGTCCTGTACTTCAACACGGCTGTAGAAAATCAGTGAAACCGGGCATTCGCGCCGTTGCACCACAGGTGGAGCGGTGTATTTTCTGACCCACGCGACTTCCGTGACGTTGGTCAGCGTCATTTGCACGCGGATCGTGATTCCGTCACCCCCGAATTCAGGTCCCGAAACCAGGAAGGCTGATCCCGTCTGCGCTTCGAGGCTGGCTGTTGAGAGACTGCCCGAGCCCGCATTCGAGATCGGGGGCGTGCCAAAAACAGTCTGCGAACTGATTGCTACCGCTCCCGCGCAAGCTCCGATTGAGGCGAGTCTGCTCACTGCGTGTCTACGGGTGATCCCGTTTTCGGAATCCCGTCCCGTGGGCCGGACTGCCGGATTGCGTTTAACCATATGAATGCCTTTTTGAGAAACCAGTTCGATCTAACGGCTTTTCTCTGTTCAGGCGGGATTATAAGAGGCTTCGCAATCGTATAGCAAAACAAAAAGATGCACCTTCCCCGGCAGGGATGACAACAAGGGGTACGGCAGGGGAAGAGTTCCCTGAAGAAGTGGTCCCGATGTAAGAACGGTGCAGCGTCTTGTGATAACGCACGCGTCGAAATAGAAATCAGCGTTCGAGTCGCGAGGGGATCAGCGCCTGAGTCGCAAGTGAATCAGCGCCTGAGTTGCAATAGAAATCAGCGTCTGCGTCGCAACAGGCAGAGAGCGGCCGAGCCGAACATGACGAGCGTTGTAGGCTCCGGAATCACGGAGAACGTTGCCGTATAGTTGGCAAACGTCGGCGCGTTGTTGTGAAAGAAGTCGCCTTCGTTGCTGGTTCCTCGCAGGAATACCTGAATCTCATAGGTACCGTTTGATAGAGAACCGAGGATGTCAATCGGCGCCCACGCACCGGAATCACTCCACTTCTGGTCGCCCGACCCGCCATAACTGGTGCCGGCGGCATCATTGAACGACGCGTTCGATGTGAAACCGATTGCAACTTCGCTGAATGCATGAGATCCGCCAGTTGGCACGACGCTGTAATTCAAATTAGCGCCAAAGACATCACTCGAACCGTTTTTGAACGTGAGACCCTCAGCGCCGGAAATCGCCAGAGTGTTGCCGGCCGCCGGATTGAAGGAGCCAAGATTGAAGCCGTCAAAGTCGGTCGGGTCGCTTGCGCGTGCACCACCTGGTGCCGTCAGGTCATAAATCTGAAAGCTACCGTTGGCGTCCATGAAAATGTACGAGCCGAAAAATCCCAACGCAGCGCATGCTGGTGACGCGAAAAAGAGCGAAAGGATGACGGGTACGACAAAACGGATCATGGTGTGCTTCGAAGATTGCAACAATTCATGCATCGATCAGAAGAGCAAATTCTAATTAAAGACCCCGCGAATTTGAAGAGAATCGGCGATTTCGACAACTTTCCAGGCCAGCAATTTACGTGTTTTCAGGCTCAAATTCGTGTAAATCGTCCTAGAATCGACATGCCCTGACCTCCACCCACGCATAGCGTGGCTATTCCCATGGCTCCGTCTTCGCCGGAAACGGCCAGTCGGTCGTGGAGTGTCATCATCAGCCGCAGCCCGCTTGCTCCCAGTGGATGCCCCAGCGCCAGAGCTCCACCCCAACAATTGATCCTGTCCAGAGGCAGGCTCAAGTCCTCCGCAGAAGCCAGAACCTGAATCGCAAAAGCCTCATTGATCTCGTAGGCGGCGACTTCGTCGGGGTTGAGATTATTCCGCTTGAGAATCTTCTGCGTTGCCGGAACCGGCCCCATCCCCATGACTTCCGGCGGAACGTGTGCAGCAACAGCATCGATAATCTCAAGTCCCTGCTCGACGCCGAGTTGTTTTGCAAGCTCGCTTTCAACGACCCAGCCACTGGTTGCTCCGTCAGTCAACGGCGAACTTGTTGCTGCCGTCACTGATCCATCATCCTTAAACGCAGGTTTCAAGCTGGCCATCTTTTCGCGATTGACCGGTACACGGATGAACTCGTCTCTCTCGATAAGAAAGGGATGGATTTGATGGCCATAGTGTCCGGCAGCGTAGGCCTGGTCAGCCAACGTATGTGATCGTCCTGCAAACTCCTCCCGACGCTCGCGGGTAATTCCCGGGTACTGGTCGCAAACGTTTTCTGCAGTCGTACCATTGGGCACGTAGGCCAGAGGATTCACATTCTTGATGTTATCTGATTCTGAAAAATTCGCGCCGCGCCTTGGAATGCGGCTCATCGCTTCGATCCCAGCAGTCAGAAAGCAACTGCCCCAGCCGGCACGGACTCGCGCTGCCGCGATCGCGACCGCTTCCATGCTGGAGGCACACAGGCGGTTCAGAGTCATTGCCGGAACGTCCAGCCCCGCTCCCAGCGCAGCCATCCGCCCCACGTTGTAGCCCTGTTCGTGTTCCGGATACGCACAACCGACAACGAGGTCCTCGGGACCGTGGTCCCAGAGTTTTCCATTGCGGCTTTTCTGAGCGTTCAGGATTTCGACCAGCAGGTCATCCGCCCGCACGTCTTTGTAGGCACCTTTGAATGCACGACCGAAAGGAGTGCGGAGTCCACCTGTAAAAATTGCGCGTGACAATTCGTTCTCCGGAAATAGCGGAAATTAGCAAACCAGCGACGGCTCATTCTGCCATGCAGCCGCCACGTGAAAAAGATGTGCCAGTGAGATCTGGCGGATCAGCAGAGCAGTTCGCTGTCGATTCCAAGATCATCACGCGACACGCCATCGGCCAGTTTATCGACTTGAAACTGACTGCCGGTCGGGGTGAACATGCCGAGGTTGGTTACGATCCTGTGAACGACGTTCATGCCCGTCAGCGGCAGGGTGCATCGCTTGTGAAGTTTGGCTCCACCTTTTTTGGTGAAGTGGCTGAGCATGACAATGACCTGGCCGGCACCGTGGACGAGATCCATCGCGCCACCCATGCCGGTGACTTTTTTACCGGGAATCATCCAGTTAGCCAGGTTGCCTTCGGCGTCGACTTCCATTGCTCCGAGAACACACACATCGATGTGACCGCCACGGATCATCCCGAAGCTCGTTGCGCTGTCGAAGTAGCTGGCGCCCCGCTGAACCGAGATCGTCTCTTTACCGGCGTTGATCAGCGTCGGCGAAACTGTTTCAGCAGTCGGTCGTCCACTGACTCCGAGCACGCCGTTTTCCGAGTGAATCCAGACTGCTCTGGCCGGATCCATCCTTTCAGCAATCAGTGTCGGCATCCCGATACCCAGGTTCAAACTTGCCCCTGAGGGAATGATCTCGATGACTTCATCCGCCATCTGCTCACGGGTCCAGCCGGTAACCGTTGGTGCTTCGCTCACGTCTTCCTCGATACTAACGTCTACGCGAGACGTTCTGAATGGCGCTCGCTGAGTGATGCTCAAACCCCGGCTTTAATTGGCGCCGGCCGCCATTTTCTGCGCTGATTTCTCGAGGCGCTGGCTGATCTTCTGCAGTTCAGCCTTGCCGAGATCCGACTTCACCTGATCGATTGCTTCGTAAACCATTTTTTCACGCGCGGCCGAGTCAGCCCAGCGCGCCTGAGCTTCGTCACTCAACTTGTACAGCGGATCGAAGTAGAGGAACAGTTCGCGCGGTTTCACGTTCGGTGCACGCCAGACAGAAATGCCGTTTTCTTCGTCGTAGAACTCATACGAGGACACATGGCGTTTTCCACCACCACCGGGTGCATCGCAAACGAATGTCGGTGTATTGAATCCGGCGGTTGTACCACGAACATGTTTCTCAATCTCGACGCCTTGGCCGAGAGTGGTCCTCAGGTGTTCACACCCCGGCACCATGTCATGAATATAGACATAGTAAGGCTGGATGTTCATGTAGCTGAGCTTTTTGGTCAGCAGCACCATATCTTCAGGGTCGTGGTTAACGCCTTGTTGAAGAACGGCTTGATTGCGAACGAGAACGCCTTCGCTGTACAAGCGGTCCATCGCCTGACGGCTGTAGTCCGTGATTTCAACCGGCGACGAGAAGTGGGTGTGGATAACAACCTGCTTGCCCATCTCACGACCTTTCTTGTGGATCGCCAGAAAGGCTTCCATCCACTTTTCATCGGTCGTGATTTTCATTGGAAGAATCGCAATGCCCTTGGTGGCATATCGCAGGCGCCGTACATGGGGAATTCCAAGCAGCCGTTCCCCGATATGGGTGATGTGCTTGGCCGTCATATTGAATGCGTCGCCACCGGAGATGACGATGTCTTCGATTTGCGGCGTCTCTTCGATGTACTGGAAAGCGGCTTCCCACTTTGCAGCGTTCGCTCCATAGGTGTCTTTCTCGACTGAGTCCGTCGAACCGCCGATGATGCGGCTGCGAGTGCAGTAGGAACAATAAACGGGACAGGTCGTCAGCGGCAGAAACAGAACTTTGTCCGGATACCGGTGAGTCAACATCGGGACCGGCGAGTCAACATCTTCGTACAGACTGTCGGCCAGAAAGTACGGATGGTCCGGCAGCATCTGGGAAGCGACCGGCAGGAACTGTTTTCGCAACGGATCTTTGTACGGGTTGTCCCAATCGATCAGAGCAAAAACGTACGGCGTGATCCGGATGTTCATCGGGGCGATCTGAAGACCGGCCTTGATGTCATCGATAAATTCGGTGGAGACTCGCGAACCTAGAACGTCTACGACATTATCCAGCTTGCGAACGGAGTTTCGTGACTGCCAGAGATGGTTGCCGAAGTCGTCCTCGGATACGTCTTCCCATGCCGGAATAGCACGCCAGAATTCATCAGTGCTGAACTCGCGGTGATTAAGCGAATGAGCTTGAGTGGTAGGGTCGGGTTGGATCATGAAACAATCCTCGTTCGGACGGTCGATTGACCGGATTGAATGCTTGTCTGGTGCGGATGTGAAAGTGTAGTAGGGCTTACAACTGCCGGACAACCCGAAAGTTAACGGGCGATAAAAGTTGGCTGGAATGCCGCGTATTTCGGCCGGACAACGGCTTCTCCGCCATATCGGTCCGGGGACACTGCCTGCAGTCACTACCCGTAGGTCGGTGTTTCCCGGCAGGTAGGTCGGCGTTTCCCGGCAGTTGGCACGGTTGCTTCTGGCGGGAGTCGGGTGCCGCTAAGTAGACTACTTATAAAGGAGCCGACATCCATCCATTCGGCCTGTTTGTCGCACCTTGTTGAGCAATTCCTCCGGAGCCGCCATGCAAAGGCAGATTGTCGCAGTTCTCCTCTCCATTCTGATTGCCGACATTGCGATCGCGCAGCAGAAAAACGTGGTTTTCATCGTCGTGGATGACATGAAAACGGTTGCCGGTCATCTGTCTGAACAGCCCGGTTCGTTCCTGCAAACGGTCTATCCCGATCCGGCCGTCCGCCAGCAGGTAGTCAGCGTGCTGACCCCGAATATGGATGCGCTGGCGGCGCGGGGAGTCAGCTTTTCTCAGTGCCTCTGTCCCAGCCCGCTCTGCAACGGCTCGCGAACGGCAGTCATGACGGGACTCAGCCCGGTTATTACGGAGTTCACCAGCAATAACGTCAATTTCCGCGACAGCGGCAGGATCGAGCTGCGCGAAGCCGTCACGTTGCCGGAGAATCTGAAAGACAACGGATATTACTCACTGGGCATCGGAAAAATCTACCATCATCCCGACGGACCTTTTACCGACGCAGGCCGATCGTGGACTGACTGGATTGACGCTGGCATCGGTACAAATGGACCGGTCAATTTCGCTGAATACTACATACCAGGTTCCGTTTTCAAGTTCGGAGCTAATGAGTTTCCTGTTGCCGAACACTGGGACTATCGAAACAGTGACCTGATCGCAAAGCTGATCGAAGGCGAAACTGTCACCCGCAACGACAACGACTACACCCTTCCGCAGGGTCAGCCGTTTTTTCTTGCCTGCGGGATTTATCGCCCGCACCACCCGATCTATGCGCCGCAGGAAATGGTAGACCTGTTTGACCGCACTGACATGACAGGTATCGACGAAGCCTACCTGCAACTGGTGACCGACGACCGTGATGACCTCTCAGCCCGCGGCCTTGGCCATGCTCCCCAGGGCCATTTTGGAGCGTTGGTTAGCCGCGGAGGTGTTGAAGGCTGGCGCGATCTGATCAAGCACTACCTTGCCTGTGTTGCGTTTGCGGACCGGTGCGTCGGCCGAATCATCGAAGCGGTCGAAAACAGCCCGCATGCTGACGATACGATTATCGTTCTCTGGTCAGACCACGGATGGGCACTCGGTGAAAAACGCCATCTCAAAAAGAGTGCCTTCTGGGTCGAATCCGACAGCATGCTAGTCATTTCCGATCCCGATATCCCCCGCAGCGCCGGAGCCATCTGCCGTCGTCCGGTTTCGCTGATGGATATCTATCCGACAATCCATTCCCGCTGTGGTGTGGCGGCTCCTCCCGAAGTGACCGGCAACGATCTGACGCCGCTGCTGAGGTTTCCATGGTTCCCGGGAAATCTGCCGGGGGCTCCGCCTATCGCTGTTCTCAATCGAGACGAATTTGCGATGGATACGCGCAGATACCGGCTCATCCGGTATGACGAAGGCGACTACGAACTGTACAGTCGCCACGCCGATCCGTACTATCGCAACAATCTCGTCGGAAATCCGTTTTACGACAAGATCCTGGCTGAGCTGCTGATCGAGCTGGACGAACAGGTCGGTGACTAGAAGAGTTGGCCGCGCCTATTCGGCCAGTACAGGAATCTCGATGACGTTTTCGTAATCCACGCCTTGATAGATGCGCTGGACAAAGACACCGGGCAGATGAACATCCTCAGCCCGAATGTCGCCGAGCTCAACCAGCTCTTCAACTTCGACAACGGCTGTCTTTCCCGCCATTGCCATCAGCGGTGAAAAGTTGCGCGCGGTTTCTTTGAACCAGAGGTTGCCGTAGGTATCGCCGCGCTGCGCTTTGATGATGGCGAAGTCAGCCGATAGGGGCAGTTCCATGATGCAGGGGCGGTCGAACTCGCGGACTTCTTTGCCTTCCGCGACCAGCGTCCCATAACCAGCCGGTGTGAAGAACGCACGGATACCCATGCCAGCCGCGCGGATACGCTCGCTGAAGGTGCCTTGTGGAACGAGGTCGACTTCGACTTCGCCGGCAAGCATCTGAGCTTCGAGGTCAGGATTACCGCCGACGTAGCTGCACGTCGCATGCGAAATCTGCTTTTCCTTCAACAGCCACGCCAGCCCGCGACCCGAGTTGCCGATGTTGTTGGAGATCGCGTGAATGTCTTTGATGCCACGGCGGCGGATCTCTTTGATGCTGTTTTCCGGAATTCCGCACAGCCCGAATCCGCCGCTCATCAACGACATGCCGTCGAAGACGTCGTGAAGTGCTGCTTCTGCGTTCTCGAATACTTTTGAGTTACTCATCGTTTGTCAGTTTTGTATTTATCAGCTTTGTTTTTGTTTACTGTTCTGCCGGCAGTTTTATGAAGCCTTCAATCGTAACCCGAAGCGTAAGCGAGGAATATCAGTTGAGGTGCTGTCCTCGCTTACGCTTCGGGTTATGAAAAACTGGATTCATGCCGATTGGATGCTCTGGAAAGTTGAAATCGCCCGCAGGCACTCTGGCATCCTTACTCGCTTACGTTTCGGGTTTTGGTTTGGGGATCAGCTACACGATCTCGGCAAGACGCTATTGCACCATCTCGGCAAGACGCTATTGCACCATCTCGGCAAGACGCTATTACACCATCTCGGCAAGACGCTATTACACCATCTCGGCAAGACGCTATGACCTCGCGAGACGCAAGTGGTTGGTCAGGCGCTGGCCCTGTGCTGTCCTCGCGTACGCTTCGGGTTACGTTTTGGCTCAACTTCGATGGTCGTACAATCTTTGATTAGCGTCCATTGCCAATCGGAAGCGTGCAGGCCGGGTTCCGACTCAACCTTTCAAAATGTTCTCGTAACGATCCAGCGCCTCACTCAGATGGCTTTCATCGGAGTTCAGTGGCGGCGCGAAAATATTCATGCCACCTTTGCCGAATAAGTGCATCCCCGCATCAAAACCGTGCTGCCACGAAACCGCATCGCGACCGTTGAAATCAACCGCTGCCATCAGCCCGCGGCAACGGACCTCGGACACGAAATCATAATTGCGTAGATTCCAGACTCGTTCTGCGAACATCTTCTCAAGCGTCGCTTTGTGACGCATGAAACCAGGATCAACCATCGTGTCTAAAACGCCTTCCAATGCGGCCAATCCCAGCGGATGTCCGTAGTTGGTCAGGCCGCACGCGAGTACATCGTCATCGTATTCGGATGCAATCTGCGCCGACGTCCACACGGCTCCGAACGGAATGTAGCCGCCCGTGATTCCCTTGCTCAGCGTAATCATGTCAGGCTTGAGCTGGAATGACTGAAACGCAAAGTGATCCTGACACCTGCCGAAACCGACAAGCACTTCATCAGCGATGTAATAGATGCCGAATTCGCGACACAGATCAAACATCGCGTCAAACCAGGATTGAGGCGGGATCGCCATCCCGTTAGTGCCGCTGATCGTCTCGACGATGACCGCCGCAATGTTGTCCGGCCCGGCTTCGATCACAAGTTTTCGAGTCTGTTCACATTCCGGATCATCACCAGGTTCCGGAATCCGGAGAGTGCCTTCGTCATAGGTCAGGTGCGGATCATTTCGCCAGTCGCCGGTTACCGAAAGTGCTCCAAGCGATGCGCCGTGGTAGCTTTTCTGGCGCGCCATCACGATCCTGCGCCCTGTCTGCTGCCGCGCAATCTTGAGCGCATTTTCAACAGCTTCTGCGCCACTGACGGTATAGAAGATCTTTCCGTCACCAAGCCCGATCAGATCGAGCAGGCCCCGGGACACGCGCGCTTTCAGGTCGAAAGCCGATTTCGGCGAAGTGATCGGCAGGTATTCGAGCTGCCTCTGAATCCGTTCGCGAATGGTCTGATGGCTGTGTCCGAAATTGGCTTGAAAGCTCGTGGAGATCATGTCAAACACGCGCCGGTCATCCGGCAGAATGAACTGATCTCCGGCTGCATGCGAGACGGGAAAATCAACCGCGCTGTTCTGAGCGCTCCAGGTGAAGTAGTACGGCGTGGTCATAGTCGGAGAGCTTTGAACTTCACTTTTGTCGAGCGTGGCGCTCAGCTTTTGGCGGCTTTGGCCACAGGAAGATTGAATTCGTGTTCAACAAAATTGTCATCATACAACTTGTCGCCACGCCACAAACGGACACGCCCCGAATTGAGATCTCCAACCGCACCACCGCAAGTCAGCGTGCGATCGGGTGATTCATATTCGAAGTTGAAACAGATCCCTTTGGGATAGTTTTCATGATCGTTGAGCAGCTTGTAAACGTCATCATAGTTTTTGACGTTGCCGATCTTCTTTTCAAGCAGGTTGTACCGGATGTGGGTTGTCGAAGTCTTCGAGACCGGCAGCTGGCGACCGGCTGCTTCGCGACCGAGGCAATGGTTGGTGTGATACATCGCGCCGTCTTCCCCGGCATTTGCGCCGACCTGCTCGGTCAGCCCGGGCATGACTTCAAACATGCCGGCGGATTCGGTCGAAGCAAGACAGTAATGATGCCCCGAAGCAGGACTGGACTGATCAAGTGTCCGTACCATTGCTTCGTAGCTCTTCTGGTTCAGCATTTTTCGGACGATAACCGCCCAGATAGTCCCGGCTTTCGCATTGCTTGTTGTGATGTTGTTAACTCCGACGCACGTTCCCAGATTCGTGTAACCCATCAGGGCAGGGCAGCCGACCACGGAAAGGATGACTTGCGCGAGGGCTCCGTCTGCGTCGGTGATCCGGATGGCACAGAGGTAGTTTTTGGCTGACCCGTGCATATCCCATGTCTGCCCCATCACCGGATTGCCGCCGTAGTTGACGTAGACCAGCGAGCAGCCTTCGTCCGGAAGATTGATATCGCGGAAATCGGTGTAGTTGTTCAGAACAACCAGTTGATCACGAGTGATGCCGGCACCATCGCAGATTCCTTGAAGTTCCATCGTCAGGTCGCGATCAAAAACCTCGCTGGCCATCCACTGCTGGGCGGCCAGTTCAGAAATGGTCTCCTCTGTCATGTTGGGATTGATATGGCGCATCAGGTTCAGCCTGATTTCCGCCAGTTCAAGAATCCCCTCGCGGAATGTTTCGCCGTGCATCCGCCCTCGCTCGCGTGGAGTCTGGTCGTGCTTGTAGTCGATTACCGGAAAACCATGGTCAATCATTGGGTCGGATCCGTAGCGGAGGTTGCGGCGCGATTCTCATCCAGAAGTCTCAATCGGGAGTTGACCATATGCACAGGATTATGGGAACCCGAATCCATGCAAACCCGCGCTGACTGTCGAACTCGAACGCGAACTGATGACGCGATTATCCGTCGCCTTCTTCGGTTTGCGATTCCTCCGGAGGTGTGCCTTCGAGTGGATGGATGTTCTCACGGATCCAGATGTTTCTGAATCGAACCGGATTCCCATGATTCTGAATCGTCAGCGGGAGCTTCTCCGCGTGAGCATCATAGTGAGGCGGCTGGTCCCAGAAGGTTCCACCGGGCAACTCGTAGTGATTGTGGATCAGAACGCCGTTGTGCAGAACGGTCAGGTAGGCAGGCGACTTCAATGACTTGTCCTCGTTGAATCGCGGCGCCGTAAAGATGATGTCGTAGCTTTGCCATTCGCCCGGGCCACGGCAGGCGTTGACCGTGGGCGGTTGCTGTTTATAAATCGCTCCGCATTGACCATCAAAGTAGGTCTGGTTTTCGAACGAGTCGAGAATCTGAACTTCATACTTGCCCATCAAATAGATACCGCTGTTGCCGCGTCCCTGACCCTGGCCGCGGACTTCTTCAGGAGATGTGAATTCAAGATGCAACTGGCAATCGCCGAAAGCCTGCTTCGACCTGATACTACGCCCTTCGACTGTGGCAATTCCATCTTCAACGGTCCACTGATCACCGTTATCAAAGGCGTCCAGATTGGTTCCATCGAAAAGAACGATGGCATCTGCCGGGGCTGTAGAAGCATCACCGGGATTGATAATTGGCGGCTCGGGCCAGACGATTCCACTTTTGTATTCGTCCACGGGATGCCATGTTGCAGCCGCCATTAATGCAGTAACGGTGGTAGCGGCTAAAACAGTCGTCAATATTCTGTTGATCAGTTTTGTTTTCATCTCAAACCTCGGTGGCGATGGTGCTCGGTCCTATGAACAGAAGATAGCAGAGACGACAGGGTTCTGCCGCAAACGGTCAGAGCAACGAAGAAACCAGCTGATCGGACCGTGTTTTCGAGAACGTTAAAGGAGTTCCTTGCGCGGTACGCGAAGCTTCTTTAGCTCTGTCTCTCCTGTTCGTCTGTTTCAGCGCCTTAAAGTTCAACGCCTCAAGCTTCAACAATGACATCATGTAGGAGAAAGCCATTGACCATGCCGGGTATGGACTGGACGACTTCTCTCAGTTGGTCATCACTCAACGAATCTGGCCACTGAAACGGGCAGCGATAATAAATGCAGTCGCGATGGGGCCCTTCGTCGGGGTAGTCGTCTTCGAGATGTTGCAACTCGAAACTGCCAAGCGACAAGTTGATAGCCCACATTCCGCGCGCGAGACGATCGCGGTTACGACCATGCATTCCACCAACGCCGTTTTTCAGCGCCAATAGGACCATCGCCTGCTTCATGACCCTACCCAGCCCGCCGCGAAAGTTCTCATCAATCGTGAGATCCATGCTGTAATAGGTAGAGTGATCGTCGAGAAAAGGATCTTCGTTGACACCACGTTCCTGTGTGAACAGACCCAGCCGTCCTGCAAACGACATAGCGATAATACGTGTCTGCTCGACCCGATTGTCGATTACAGCAATCGCCAGAGCTGTGCCTGACTCAAACAGCATGTCGAACTCATCGGGAGGTGAGCGCCGAACCGGCTCATAAACATCCTGCTGCATTTGCAAAATCGCGGGCCGGTATTGGGCATAGTTGGCAGCAGTCAGGACTACAGGAACGAGCCCGTGGCCGAAGCGTTTCAGCTGCGAATTCAAGTATTCGATTGCGTCCAGCTGAGAAAATTGTTGTTGTGACTTGGAGCGAATTAACAGTTCATGAAAGCGGTACGTTGCTTCGATAGCAGCAGGATTTGAGATCTCAACAGCTTCATGAGTCCATGAACCTTGGAAATCCTCGACCAGCCGGTTCATTTGCTGCCAGAAGCAGCGCATCTGCTCAGGGCGATAAGCAAGGTTCAACTGAAACAGGAACCGGTTTGCGCTTCTCGTGAGGTGAATTCCCGCTTGATAAGAAGCAGCCTCGAACTGATCGGCAACTGCAGGAGATTCAACATCAAAGCTGAACTTCAATGCCGATGAATCAATGGCTGGCGATTGGAGCAGCGCGGAGTTTTTTTGAAGCAGAGCGTCAAACTCTTTTTCTACGGTAGCTGCGGCTGCCCGGTATTCGTCGGCGTACTGCTCAAGAACAGACTGACAGATGTAGTGGTAAAGCAGCGCGGCGGGCGCGAGTTGTTTGATTCCATCAACAGCCGCACAGCTGGCATCGTTCCCGCTGCGCAGCAGTAACTGCTGAAACGCGTTTCGAACCAGCTCCATTTGTGAAGAGTCATTGCCGCTCCAGCATTCGCTGAACTGCAGCATGCCGAAGAGCGGGCTGGCGTTGTAGCCGAGCCAGAGTGGAGTGCTTCGTTCCGAAGCGTCGAAAAGATAGTTGTCCTCATCGAGTGATAAATACGGTCCGAATGATCGGCGCAGGTTGGATGTGAATCCACCCGGATTAAGTTTCCGGTTCAGAAGATGCGGCATGACGGACAACTCGTTTAGAACAAACGCAGATTGTCATCTTGAGACACGGGTTTTGAAAGACCCGTTTACGAATTCAGGCGTTGGAAGATCAATCGCGAAAGGAGACGCCGGGCGTCTACCTTCCGGCTTCTTCCATCGCCTGTTGGATGGACTCTGGTAGAAACTCGCGCGCCGGTTCGGACCATTGTGACTGAATGGCATCTGCAATCGACAATCGAAGCTTATCGGAGTTTTCTTCCAGTTCCTCGTTGATCTTCTCGACAAGCCTTTCTTCACGTTCCTCGATTTTGTCATCAAGGATCCGGCGTACCTGACGCGAAACCTGCTGTGCGAACTCACCGCCAAGTTTGCTGACCCGTTCGATACGAAAGTCCTCGACGATAATTTCGGCAGAAGTGACTTCGGGATCAAAAACCATGTCAGGCGGAAATCGCGTAACGTCCATCGCGACTCCCATTTCGCAACTGACCACCAGCTTTACACGCGCATGCCCGTCAGCGCTTAGGCTGTAAAGTTGTACGCCTCTGACCCATTTTGACTGGCGCGCGTGCAGGTCGAGATGCGCGTAGAAATGCACATCGAAACCTGTATCACCGTTGTCAGTCCGGCGCAGGTTTACAACTTCAACCTGGAATTCCTCTTCAGGATTGATCAGTTCTGCGGAATACATCTTCCATGTTCCGTGATTGACCATTTTCCGTTTACGTCTGGTTTCGATACGCAATCCCTCACGTTCAACTTCCCAGCCATCGAACACTTCCTCCTGTCCGCCCCAGTCATCTTCGTCAACGTAGCTGGGCGGCATCGCGTCGAGTACGAGTCGCGTGAGCAGCCGGTTGATATCGACTTGATCTTCCTGGTTAGCTGACGTCCCACCGTTTTGCAATTGGCGCGGGGCAGGTTGACCGGGCTGTACGGCTGCCCCTGTTCCATTGGTGCGCGGAAAGGCTTCGCGGTTTTCAAGCAGTTGATAGTTCGACGGATTGATCGGACGATCATCAAACGCAGGAAGGCTGAATCCGTTTGCTGAGCCGGGATCCACAGTTGCGGGGGCCATGGGTGTGGGGGCCGAAGGTGTAATAGCCGAGGGGTTGGGCGGACTGGACGGAAGCTGATCGGCTGGTGGTTCGAGACCCGTTGGTGGCTCAAGAATTGAGTGGCGGTACGGCTCAGTCTGCGCTGTCGATACGCAGGCCATTACCAGCGCGACCGTGCACATTGCGATGCAGCCGAAAGCGGTGCTGACTCTACTTGTCGATAGCGCTGGAAGACGGCCTTCAAACCAGCGGTGGGATGAGTTGAGATTCATGCATTCATTATCGACACGACTGACGCTATGGCTGAAGAGCAGTTGAATTCGTCCGATTCATAGGCGAATTGGCCAACGGGACACTGTAAATTCAGGTGATAGCATGCCAGTAGATGATTACCTACTCGTCTTCATCAGGCTGAGAAATTACCGTTCGGTTTGCGAGGTCGTAGCGTGAACCTGCTGGCAGCGCGACTGGTTCGCAAGGTTCTTCCTGGCCAACAGGCTGGTCGTAGAACCAGACTTTGCCGGCTCCAATCACACGGCCTTCCGACTCTTGAACCACAAGCGCTGTGCTTTCGTCGATTCCGATACCCAGGAGCTGTGGATAGCGTACGACTAGGCTTTCGAGATCCGGCTGCCTCCGGCGCTGGGTGAAATGCTGGTCGATTGCGACTCCTCGTAGGAAACCGAGTCCGCGCTCGTAGCCGGGGGCCATGATGTCAAAGTTGGCGACGGGGTTTGCCCGCGCGAGGTATCCGCCTTGAATCGAAGCGCCTGCAGACGAACCGCAGACGACACCGCCACGATCAAGAACCTGTTTCATCAACCGATGCGCTTCAGTGCCGTAGTACGAGTCCGCGAAATTCCATTGCCTGCCACCGCCGAAAAACAGGCCGGTCGCGTTTTGAAGTGGCTCCAGGAATTCCTCGTCACCGTTAGCAAGATTCCGGTCTTTCGTGTGAATCCAGTCAGCAGACGCGGCTCCCGCTGCCTGCCATGATCGCAGAATCCGCGGCGGCCGTCTGAGACTTTCTTCTTCTGCACAAGGAACATAGACCAGCCTCGCGTCGTCGCCGCCAGCGAGTGATAAGAACAGTTCGTCGGATCCACTTGGCATTCCGCCTCCGCCGACAATGATCAACGTTCCATTGGCGACATAAGGCACTTCACGTTCCACCGGCGGATACTGTTCAAGTGAACGTTCGATGGCGTCCCGTCGCCACGCAGTCAGATCAACCGTTGTTTCGTAGGGATTTCGGTTTTCACGAGTTGCTGGAACCAGTGTCTCAACTCGCTGAGGCAGATGATCACATTCCGGCAGCAGAAACGTCGCCTGTCCGCGGAATTTTCTTCCACTTAATTCGACCATGCCTCCGGCCGGAATTCCAATACCGACTGTACGAGGCATCGCCGAAAGTTGAGACAGCATCTGTTCGGTGTGCGTTTCCGCGTCAAACTCAGGAATGATCAGCGAGTCAGGGACGAGGTTAAGCCCATCAGGCCCGCTTCCCATCAGTCGCGCGAGAGTTCCACGGGCAAGCAGCGTTCCACGACGATCTATCAGACCTCTGAATTGCTCTTCAAGTCCATGCAACGCGGCTATGACATTCTCATCAACAAATTCGCCTTGGTGACAAAGGATCACCTGCGTGGCATCACCGATGCTACTGTTCAACTCTTCGATATCAATATCCGCATTCCAGACGAATAGCGAAACGTTCTGTGGCAATTCCGGAACGTCACCAGGTTCTTCGAAAGCGATCGTCACGAGTGTCGGTAGATCGTTTTCTTCATCATCGACGCCATCAACTGCAGAGAGTATTTCGCGGCCGGCCTCAGCAACCGCCGCGATCTGTTCTTGCACCGATTTATCCGAGGCGGAGCCCAGAAGGATATTCCCCCTGATCGTCAGGTCGACCGGCCAGATTTCAAAACGTTCATCGAAGACATTTTCAGTCGGGAGCGGATTGTCCTGAGCGAGAGAAAAGCCCGGGACGCAGAACAACACGGCGATGAAACATGAGAACAGGATTTGTTGACGTTGCATAATTTTCCCGTGAATACAATTCGGCCCGAGGCAACAGATTCGCTTGTGAACTCCGCGATCAGACTAGCAGATGAGCAGGCCGCTTTCATTGATCACGGGTTCGATTCGTCTTGTTCGTTGAATCCAAAGGGGTTCTATTTTGAATCATGAGTCCCAGTTCACAGAAAATCCGACAAGTGGTTGTCTTTGTTGCAATGTTGCTGTGCCTGGTGTCGGCAAGCGGTTGTTTTGAAGATGTCCTCAACCGTGATCTTTCCCTGCCTGCTCCGCTGCGTGATGATTTTCCTTATGAGTTCGAAGTGAGTGAGCGGTTGTTTCCGTTTGGTGGTGACAACTTTCAATCGAATTTCGGCGGACACCAGCACTACTTTGTGATTCGCGGTGTAATCGCTCCCAAACCCGGTCAGGACTTCTACCAGCAATCGCGCAAAGCACTCCGGAATTACTTTACAGATAACACCGTAACCATCGTTGTCCATGGACGTGATGATCAGGAGCGGGAATCTGCCGATGTCTTTGTTGAAGATGTGAACGTCGGACTCACGCTGATTAAGGATGGTCTCGCGTGGTGGAGCGGCGCGGAGTTCGACGGCTTTGAGCAGTACAGAGATGCACAGGCAGAAGCAGAAGAACAACGATCGGGGCTATGGGGCCGACTGGACGACCCGATTCATCCGGCTGATTTCGAGCAACTTCATCGCGAGCGTCGCGGCTGGTAGACGCGCGGCTGGTTTTGCGTCGACGCAAAAAAAACGGCCGTGACTTTCGTCCGGCCGCATGTTGGTTCTCATATTGCAATAAATGCAACGTCGATCAGTCGATCACTCTGACGTTTTCAGCTCTTGGGCCTTTCGGACCATTGCCTTCATCGTACTGGACTTTCAGTCCTTCTCGAAGGTCTTCAAATGTTCCCTCCGCAAGTGCTGAAACGTGAAAGAAAATGTCGCCCGAATCACCCTGAATGAATCCGAACCCCTTGTCTGTCAGTTTTTTGATCGTGCCTTCCGCCATCTAACTCTCCAAAAAATCTCTCAACCAAGTATGTGCGTCGTCACAGGAACACCGCGAATGCTTTTGACGAATGTCATCGACGCACACCACGCCACACTACGACCAACCTCCACGTTCGTTCCGAAAAGAAAAACCAGACGAGCTGGCTAATTCAAAGCGGGACACACCTGACTGGCGGCCATCTCTTGACGGAATTTTAATTGACCGGCGAGGCAGTTACAAACTCCTGCCGGGGCAGGCAAAATTCAAGCGGTCAAACGAGAAGTCGCGCTTATCGAGGAGAGTCAAACGCATATGGAAAAATCGGACTGAAATCTTCAATTCGTATAACAACGCTCATTCGGGGGAGGACTCTTCAAAATCGGCTAATACTCCGCGAATAAACGGTTTTCGAACGGGGCTGAGTGCTAAAATTTATATAGCAATTATCGGCCTCAAGCTAAATCAGGCGGCATGATATCGGCCGCTGCTTAACAATCTACTTCACCTTTACATTTCTACGCTCGAGATATCCAGCTTCTCGAGAGTCACGCAAACATGGCCGCATCCGATAACAGTCCGAAAATCATGTTCTGGGCCGTCGGAGTGTTTCTCGCCTGGTCTTTTGTCCAGCTCTGTGTATTCCCGCAGCCGACAACCCCTGCAACATGACTCGGCCCCGACTGCGAACCGGGTCCGGTCGCGAGTGAGTCTGAGTTTGAATCTGTTGACCCGGGCTGCGGCGAATCTGAAATCGCCGTTTCAGAAGACGCCGGTTGCGAAGTCGCTGTTTCCGAAAACGCGGAGTCGGGCTGTTGCGAAGCTGGTAGTTGCGACCAGTGTGAAGATAAGGTGCTGAATATCAATGGCCCGCTTGCCGACGACTAACAAGTTCGTTCAGGCAGGTTTGCGCAGGCAGGTTCGTGCAGGCAGGGTTGCGCAGCTCCGATAGGCGTTGCTCTGTCGGCTGCGACTGCAAGGCTGGTGATGGACAACAGCGCGGCAATTGTTTTCAACTTCGTTTGTGCTGCAGGCAGGCTAGTTTCTTCCTCCACTGCAGTTAGATGCTTTGCGCCGGTATCATGTCTCACTTGACCAGCGACTCCGCCGGTCGTTGACGAAAAGAGACTCATGGCCAAAAAGAAACAAAAAGAACTGGTGCCGACTTCAGCGCCGAAAAAGCTGTTCCTGCTGGACGGGATGGCATTGATCTACCGCGCACATTTCGCATTGATCCGCAGCCCGCGTTTTAACTCGCGCGAAATCTGTACCTCAGGCGTTTTCGGATTCTGCAATACGCTTCTGGAAATCATCAACAAAGAAGAGCCGACTCATATCGCGGTCGTATTTGATACCAGCGCGCCGACGTTCAGGCACGAAGTCTATCCCGAGTACAAGGCAAACCGCGATGCGATGCCTGAAGATTTAAGCGTTCAGATTCCGCTGGTTTTCAGACTGGTGGAGGCCATGAACATTCCACTGATTCGCATTGACGGTGTCGAAGCCGACGACGTGATCGGCACACTTGCGCGGGATGCCGACGCTGATGGGAATTTTGAAACCTTCATGGTGACACCCGACAAGGATTTCCATCAGCTTGTCACGGAGTCATCTTTCATTTTTCGACCGGGCCGGCGAGGCGGCGCGCACGAGATTTTGAAAACGCTTGAAGTGCTTGAGCAATGGCAGGTTGAGAGAGTCGAGCAGGTCATCGATATTCTCGGCCTGATGGGTGATAGTTCTGATAACGTACCGGGGGTGCCGGGAATCGGCCCCAAGACGGCTCAAAAACTCATTGCCCAGTTCGACAACATCAACAATCTGCTGGAAAACACCGGGCAGCTTAAAGGGAAGCAGAAAGAGCGGCTCGAAGAAAATGCGGATCAGGCGCGGTTGTCGCGGGACCTGGTCACGATCCGTACGAACGTCGAGCACGAGATTGAACTGGAGGCTCTCGAGGTGCAAAAACGTGACGACGGCGCGCTGAAGGAGTTGTTTGTCGAACTGGAATTTGACGGACTCGGCAAACGCGTTTTCGGCCGGTCATTCACGGCGGCCCCGGCCCGCGCTGCGGTCATCCGCGAGAAAAGAGAAAAGGAGATACAAGCCAGGCTGTTTGATGATGAAGAGCCGCAGGAGCAGAAGAATATTGAAGACACAAAGCACGATTATCAAATTGTGCAGACGGCAGAACAGCGCGCGGAGTTGATCGCAAAACTGGAGAAACAAGAAGAGTTCTGCTTTGATACCGAAACAACGGGACTCGATCCCCGCGAGGCTCTTCCGTTGGGAATGGCATTTTCCTACGCGCCTCAATCCGCTTTTTACGTCGTGATTCCGCCGGAACGCAGCGAAGCGATCGCGGTGATGGAGGAATTTCGCGGATTAATGGAGAGTGAAACCGTCGGGAAGGTCGGGCACAATCTCAAGTACGACATCACGCTTTTAAAATGGCACGGCATTGAAGTCCGTGGCACGCTTCTCGATACCATGCTGGCTCATTCGATGAAAGAGCCGGAGATGAGTCATGGCCTTGACTACCTCGCCAACTTGTACCTCGGTTACAAGACGATTCCGACTTCGGATCTGATCGGCCCCAAAGGGCCTGAGCAGAAGAACATGAGCGATGTGCCGTTGGCCCGGCTGGCGGAATACGCCTGTGAAGATGCGGACATCACATTGCAGGTGGCGAACGTTCTGCGTCCGGATATCGAAGAGCGGGGCGTTGAAAAAGTCTGCTACGAAGTCGAATGTCCACTCGTTCCGGTTCTTGTCGACATGGAACACGAAGGTATCCGCCTGGATGTGGAAGCGATCAACGCCTACTCAGTTCAGCTGGCCAAAGACATCGAAGAGCTGAAGGCGCGGATTTTCGAGGCTGCCGGACGGGAGTTCAACGTTGACTCTCCGAAACAACTGGGGGTCATCCTCTTTGATGAAATGAAGATCGATGACAAACCGAAGAAGACAGCCACAGGACAATACTCGACGCGAGAAGCCGAGCTGCTGCGTCTTTCCGGCAAACATCAGATCGTCGAGGACATACTGGACTACCGGAATGCGGCGAAACTGAAATCAGTTTATGTAGACCAGCTGCCGCATGCGGTGAACCCGGAAACGGGGCGACTGCATACGCATTACAGCCAGACGTGGACGGCGACTGGCCGGATGCAGTCGAACAATCCGAACCTGCAGACGATTCCCGTCAGGAAAGAACGAGGTCGGGAGATCCGCGCAGCGTTTGTGCCACGTGATGGGGAACACCTGATACTTGCCGCCGACTATTCCCAGATCGAGCTCCGCATCATGGCTGAGTTGAGCGGAGACGAAAGCATGATGGAGGCCTTTGTCAGCGAGACTGACATTCATCGAGTCACCGCATCCAAGGTGTTCAAGGTCGATCCCGATGACGTGACGCGGACTCAACGTGATCAGGCGAAGACCGTCAATTTCGGAATCATCTACGGAATCTCGGCATTTGGACTCCAGCAGCGATTGAACATCCCTCGCAAAGAAGCCTCATCGTTGATTAATAACTACTTTGCCGAATACCCGGGAGTTCAGGATTACATCGACCGCACAATCGAATTCGCGCAGGATCATGGATACGTGAGAACACTGACCGGCAGACGTCGCTATCTTCGCGACATCAATTCGCGAAGCCAGTCGATGCGACGCGCGTCTGAAAGGCTGGCCATGAACAGTCCCATTCAAGGCACGGCGGCCGACATGCTCAAGCTTGCCATGATCAAGGTCCACAAAGCGATCGAGGGTTTCAGATCGAAAATGCTGCTGACGGTGCATGACGAACTGGTCTTTGATCTGTTTCGTGAAGAGGAAGATGAGATCAAACCAATCATCAAGGATGCAATGCAGGGCGCGCTGGAATTGAAAGTACCGATCGTTGTTGAAATGGGAGTCGGCAAAAACTGGCTTGAAGCGCACTAGACTAGAGGCGCACTGAAGCTGTGTCGGGGAGTCAATTAAGCCAAACACAGAACAGGAGCCAGCTGAGGAAATCAGAGCTGTCATCCAGACTCTGGTTACCCAGCCGACTCCTGTTCGCATGACTCGTCAGGTTGTCGAACCTAGTTGTCGCTGTAGCGAGGCCAGATCACCCAGTCGCCATCGTTCTCTTGAGAATTTGTGAAGGAGAACTCGCCGGCTCGTTGCGGATGAAGATCGTCCGCCGCGGTGCTGATGTTCATTGCACCGGGTGACGCAAAACCGCCCTCTGTGACCAGCACGGCTTCCCCGCCGTCGTCGTCTGCATCGACCCCGAGACTGTAGACGATGAAACTGTCTTCTGTTCGCTTGTACTTGAGCTGTGAGCCATCGACGGGGTCTTCGCCGATTTCGTCAAGGAATTCGCCTACCAGTTGATCTGCTGTTTCAGGAAACTCTCCGTAAGCCCTGCGGTAGCGATAGGCGGCGATGGCCATTTCCATTCCGCCTTGATTACCGACGGTTCTGAACATTGCCAGGCGAATCTGCTGATAGGCTGGAACAAGCTGTTTCAGTAGGAAGTACTCATGCCCGAGCGATTCGACTTCTTCTTCAATTTCTGCGATGTCGTACTCATACAGGGGACGGTAGAAGTTGTCTTCGGCCTTGTCGAACATCATGTTGAATGCATCGGTCATGTCTCTACGCCCCGGCATGAAGGCAAGGGCAACCGGCGCAGCTGCTCGTTTTACAGTCTGCATAAACCCTTCAAAACCGCCCGCCTGTTCGATTTCATGTGCCAGCATTCCCTGGATGATAGTGAGTACATCCATGCCATCGGGAGTGATTCTGCCGTCACCGTTTCCGTCATCGGTGTAAACCCGTTGCAGAATGTCGAGCACCATCGCACGTTCGCCATGAAGCTTGATGAAAGTCATTGCCGGATCCCTGGAGACCGCTTCCTGAATCCGTCGCATCTGATCGTCTGAGAATTCACTTTCATGAGTTGCCAGAATTTCATCTGTCAGATCACAGCCGATGCCGTAAACAGCGACTCCGACCAATCCGCAGACAAGGACCGGGCTTTCCGAAGCCTGCCGCGCGAAACCGAAGGTCGCCTCTATGTTCTGAGTCGCACGTTCAAAATCACCTTCGTCGATTGCCCAGCGGGTATCGACAATAAGAATCCTTGATGCATTGCGGAACGATTGAATGTGCGGAAGCAGGATGCCTACCAGAGAGTCGGTCAGCAACTGGTCGGCATGTTCGCTGATCCCTTCGACACCGAAAGTTTGAGAAGCCTCTTCCAGGTCGCGTCCGGGGAACAAAGCCGCGCGATCTTCGGGCGAATAGTTCATCGGATTTGATTGAAGCTCCACTCCCAGCGAGGGCTTCATCGCACCCTCTCGCAACGCGTCGAGCAGGTCCTGTGAATTGCGAAGCTTCTCAACAGCACGATCCCATTGCTCTCCGTCATCCGAACGAACGTATCGCATATCTTCTTCAGGATCATCAGACCTGAAGTAGATTTCCTCGAAGCGACCGCCCGGACCTTCGCTGAACTCGTGGTTGGTCCAGGATTCTCGATAGACATTCCAGGCTCTGTCTTCCTCAGCAATGAGAGCGATGTCCTCATTCAAGTCAAACAGGTAGTTCACCGACGGGTTCGGTTTGCCCATGTGGAAGAATGCTGCAAGCCCGAGGTAACCCAGGATGCCCGCAAGTCCGGCCCACATTCCGCCGCGAAGTATTTTTGAAAACACTGGCCTGCTCCTTAGTTTGCTGCTTCGAATCAATGTGGCCGCCGTCTCTGGCTGGCCGAATTCTGCAATGAGTTTTGAAAAGCTGACACCACGTTCCTCACCGTCGAGAAAGTGGTCTATCAAGTCTTCCGCGACCGCCGATTTTTCATATCGCATCAGACCCGATCGTTGCACAACCAGATAAACGACTGATTGTACGCGGTCCGGCAGACCGGACTCGGATAACTGTGTCTCCCAGTCGAACTCCGGTGAAAACGGAGACCGAATGATCTTCCAGACGGCTTCGAAGGTGAGGCCGCCCGAATCCGGAAAAACCTGACTCATGCCGTCGAGCCTCCGATGATCAAACCACCGGGAAGGTCAGCCGTCGACGGACGGTCGCGCGTTACGCCAAACGCTCCCATCGCCTTGACCAGTGCTGCCCACTGTTCGCGGTCCTTCTCCAGTCGTTTTTTGCCGTCAGTCGTCAGCCGGTAGTATCTGCGCTTGCGGCCATTGGGCCCCTCTTTGCGTGTCGATACGACCAGCCCTTTGGTTTCCATGTTGTAGAGCATGGGATAAAGCGTGGATTGTCCAAGCTTGAAGACGCCCTTGGACTCGCTCGCGAGCGACTCAACCAGCTGATAACCGTACATTTCTCCCCGTGAGAGCAGTTGCAGTACGGCCGTCGGACCGGCTCCGCGCATCAATTCGCGTTCGAGTTTCATCAGCTGTTTACCCCGTCTTTGATAGTATGTCACGCATAGTATCGGCGGCGAGGCAATCTGTCAACAGAAAATTACGCTGAATTCGCAATAGCGCAGATCACCCGATTGAAACAAAATCGGGAAACAGGTTCCGTATTCAGAGCTTCCGAGTTGCCAGAAAGCTGCTAACGGTCGGAGAAGACCCAGTTGAACCGGTCGATGTTCGACGTAAATCTCTGACGGTTGTTCAGCGACTGATAACGCACACGTGCCGATGTAAGTAGCAGGCCTTGATGCACAAACCGCCTAAGATCTCCGGAGACAGGAACGCTGACTGTTACGTCCCCGAAGCGGCTGGCAGGCCTTGAATCAATTACTTCCCACGATGCAGTCTGGAAGTTGTAGAGCTCGATGGTCTGGGTAACTCCTGACCGGGCGAAGACTGAGCTTTCCAGAACCACCTCCAGCGTGGTCGGGTTGGCAACAGGACTGGTTGTATCCATTTCCAGTTCGGTTACCGATTGGACGTCCAGAGAATTACGACTGATTGAATAGTCCGAGTTGTCACTTGAGATCAGCGTTTCAATGCCATGGGCTCCGATCCCGCGGGTTGGAAATGCGTTTTCAACGAATACGGGGTAGTCATCCGCCTGCGTTACGCACGCGGAAAAGTTATCGAAGTGCAGGAAATCGGTTGCATTGTGGGTGTCCATTCCGAAATGGCCGAAGCGATAAATGATCGTTTCTGACCAGAACATGTGATCAAGGTTTTTTCCGGTCTCTTCCAGCGAAGAGAGAACGGTTCCATTTTCATGGACGATCTCGAATCGGGTGTCGTATTGCTCGTAGCCTGTCTTGGTAACAAATAACCTAAGCTTGAAGTAGTCGGAAAGTTCGCCGCCGTTGCTGCTGGTCACGCCCAGGTCTGAAACTGGAATTGCAGGAGCGTAGAGCAGATCAGGATCGCCTGAATCCCAGCGAAGAATGCCGCATTCGGTGAATTCGTCATTGCTGCCGTCGAGGAAGAACTGGGCGGTCATAATGGTTGTCCAGTCGGAGTTGGCCATGAACAGTTCGGCAACCGGCACAGGGTCAATAAGAGTGTTCGGGTTGCTGGCGATTTGAAACCGCATATCGACCGAAACCTCGACTGAATCCCCGATTTGTAAAGCACCGGGTTCGGCCGGCCGGTACGCCCCGGGCCAGCCAAACCAGCTCGGGGTTGGTGCGAGAACGCCCTTCGTTCCTCCGACGCCGACCAGATCAACGGAGCTATCAAGCGTGTAATCTCCGAAATAGATCAATGTCGAAAGTGGATCGCCGATCTGGTTCAACTCGAAATCATCAAACCAGTCAGCCTGGCAGGTACATGAAAGGAGCGAGGCCGCGAGAATCGTCAGCAAACGAAGGGGTTTCATCATTCGAGATCGACTGAATAAGGGGGCGTAAAGAACTTCAGTTTCCATGGTAACGAAAAACAGTCGGGGAAGTTACACCTTTTCTACAGGTCGCACTGGACGTTTACGGCGCCTTTGGACGGACTTTCGTTTGCAAATCCAGGGGCCTACGGTCAGGATATAGCCTGTATTTTGTTGGTCTTACGGCGGAACAATGAGTCGAACTTACAGCTGGATCCCGGCCCTTCTATTCCTGTTTCCTTTTTCCGGTTTTCCTTCGCCCGGTGCAACGTTTGCACAGGTCGCCGAGGATGATTCGAGCGTGGAGGAATCGGAACAGACTGAAACTACAGATCTTGATGAAACTCTGAGTGAGGTTCTCGCAGGGCATTCGTTTCATGGGGAAGCCTTTAACGAAGGGCCGCGCCAAAGTGCCTACATCATGGGCGGTACTGGAAATGTTCAGTTCGACGTGACCACCGAAGTTCCCGATGTCCAGAGGTTTATTAATCAAGGCGTCGGACAACTCCATGGATTCTGGTATCTGGAAGCCGAACGGACTTTCCGCCACGCCGCCTTCCTTGACCCGGACTGCGCGATGGCCTACTGGGGCGCAGCAGTTGCGACCGAGGAGGATCGCGAACGGGCGCGAGGATTCATTGACGAAGCGATGGCCCGAATCGATTCAGTCACTGAGCGGGAAAAGATGTTCATCGAGGCGTGGGACAAGTTTCTACGCGCTCCCAAACGCAAAGACAAAGACAATGAGGATGGCGATGACGAAGAGTCAGACGAAGACGACTCTGAGCCGGAACTGACGACAGAAGAAAAAGAAAAGCGTGCGGCTGATATTCTGAAAGATCTCGAAAGTATCGCGATCAAGTTCCCTGAAGACATTGAAGCCAGGGCATTTATCGCGCACCGCGTCTGGTACAACGCAAGGCAGGGGATTCCGGTTGCCAGCCACGTCGCCACCGAATCACTGATCAAAGAGATTTTTGAAGCCGAACCGCTTCATCCATCACACCACTACATGATCCATCTCTGGGATCACCGTCATCCCGAGAATGCTGTCGCCTCCGCCGCACGTTGCGGGATCTCGGCGCCGGCGATCGCTCACATGTGGCACATGCCCGGGCACATTTATTCCCGCTTGAAAAGATATGAAGACGCTGTCTTTCAGCAGGAAGCGTCAGCCCGCGTGGATCACGCCCACATGATGCGCGACCGCGTGATGCCTGATGAAATTCACAACTTTGCTCACAACAACGAATGGCTGATTCGTAACCTGGTGTTTCTTGGACGGGCCCACAAAGCCGAGGCGATGGCGATCAACATGATGCAGTTGCCTCGTCACCCGAAGTACAACACGCTGGATGAACGTGGCGGCAGCCAGAGCTACGGCAGGCGGAGACTGTTGCAGGTGTTGCGGGAATTCCAGATGTTTGAAGAGGCCGTTCGCATCTGCCGGACGACCAATCTGCTGCCGGCACCAGATCATCCTGAACGCCATGTTGAATATCTAAGACTGGGTTGTGTCGCGGCCGTGATGACTGGTGATAAAGGATTGCACGACCAGTTGCGCAGCGAACTGGAAACAATGCTCAGCGAATCGCGCGAGAGAATGGAGAAAGCCGAACGTATCAAGGCATTCATTGCATCGGCTCGCGATGACTCGGGCGACAAACCTCCCGTGCCATGCCCTCCCTGCGGATACGAGATCGATCTCGAGACGGCTGACGACGATGTTGCTGAGGCAGACAAAGACATTCGCGAGGCGAAAAAACTAATCGACGTCTGTGAGAAGGCGATCAAGGCGATTGACGGGCATGCACATTACATCGCCGGCCAATACGCCGAAGCCCACCAGTTGCTGAAGGACGCCACCGGCGAAGATGTCAGTTGGCTCGGAGAGCTCCAGATGCTTGCTGGCGAAACCGAAGAGGGGCTGAAAACGTTAAACCAGCAAGTCGAACGCAGGCGCATGGAAGTCATTCCACTTGCCCGACTGGCATGGTGGCAGCACCAGCAGGGGCTGACCGTGGAATCATCAGAGACGTTCGAGAAACTTCGTGACTGCTCATCGCAGATCGCAATTGATCTTCCGATGTTCGCGCGGCTCAGCGAAGTAGCTACTGCCTGCGGTCACGAAGCGCGATGGCTGAAGCCGTATGAGTTGCCCGGCGATATCGGGTTCCAACCCGGTCTCGACTCGCTCGGTCCGGAGCATTGGTCTCCATCGCCGGCACCGGCATGGGAACTGCGGGATTCGAATGAGGCTCCGATTTCGTCAGCCGATTTTTCGGGGCGACCGCACATTGTCATTTTCTATCTCGGGCACGGCTGTCTTCATTGCGTCGAGCAGATTCAAGCGTTTTCAGGAGTCGTAGGCGACTTCAAAGCAGAAGGTGTTGATATTGTTGCGATCAGCAGCGACGACGCCGAAGGACTGATGAAGTCAGTCGATTCTTTCAATGGCGAACTTCCCTACTACGCGTTTGCTTCTGATGAGTCACTTGAAGTATTCAAGCGGTTTCGTGCTTACGACGATTTCGAACAGCAACCGCTTCACGGCACTTTCCTGATCGACGGCAACGGGCAGGTTCTGTGGCAGGACATCAGCTATGAGCCGTTTATGGACCATGAATTTCTGCTCGGGGAAACGAAGAGGCTGCTTTTCGATGAGCCTGCAGAAGCCGGCCCTGCGGGGATCAGCCGCCGGTAAGGAGCCGCTAATCGCCAAAGATTATCTTCCGTTGACGCCTTTCCCTCGAGGAAGTCAAAAGCGGTTTGGCGAAGCTGCGGAACTCAGGTTATCATTCAGTCGTTTAGATCATCCTTTTGAACCCGACCGCGAAGAAAGTCATGCCGGAAATCGAAGTTGTAAACGACGGCGCTCACGTTGTTATTAAATTCAAAGACACCCAGATCATGGATGAGACCTATGCTCGCCAGATCGGGATGAAGCTGATTGAGATTGCAGATTCGTCGGGCAAGCGGGATATCGTGCTCAACTTCAAACGCGTCCAGTTCATGGCTTCGTCAATGATCGGACAGCTTGTTCTGCTTCGAAATAAATGCAAAGAAATCGGCTGCAAGCTCAGCGTCTGTTGCCTCAGCCCGGAATTGTCTGAGGCGATCTGCCTGATGAATCTCGACAAGATCATCGACATCTTTGAGTGCGAGAGATCTGCGAAAGCTGCCAGCAACGAAGTCTGATCGTTTCTAATCGGTTGGTCGCAGCATTCTCCTGTGAAGATCAGAACGCCGGATGAGCCGAAATAAACGCAGTCCGTTGAGCTTCAATTTGCGGACTGCTGTTCTGGTCATGACGGCGCTTTCGATTGGATTCGCGTTTGTCTTTTCCAACTACATGACCAGAGTGGCTGCCTGTCAGCGGGCTCTTGATGCGTTGGATGAGTACGATGTCTGGTTCACCGTAGAGGAGGAACCGGAGCGTTCAGATTCTCTACTTGCGCGGATCACGGGACACCGGCCCCGCCGGATTACCAGGGTCTATTTCCACATGTCCAAGGTAGTCGGCGAGGACAATGTGTTTCATCGCGTGATGCCTCTGCTTGCCGGGGCTCCGGTTGACGCTATCGAGCTTGACGGTGCGTACATGCTGCCCAAGACAGAGGAGATCTGGGAAAAGGTGGCAGCAATAGGTTCACTTAAGTCGATTGACATAGGCGGCTTTGTCAAAGATGCGACGGTGATGAAACCGATCGAGAACTTAAACAACCTGGAGAGCTTCTCCAGTTCGGGTTCCTCCGGCGGTTGTTCCAGGGAAGTGCTTGAGTTTCTGATTACGCTCCCGAACTTGAAGGAGATCGGCCTTCCGGCAGGCGAATTCAGCATGCCCGACGACTTGAAAGAGCAGCGGCCTGATATCGAATATTTCGTTACCGACTTTCCGGCCTAGCCGGAGGCCGAACAGGAATCAGCAGCATAGACGCAGTGGCCATTCGTTGCTGCGGCTTCCTTTCGCTTCCACCGTTGACTCGGGCTCAAGCGATGCCAGATCAGGCTTTCGGTTCCAGATAGCCTAGATGGTGTTCAGCATGGAGCATGCTGACTTTCTGGTAGGTCGCTTCGTCCATTTCACCGAACAGTGGCGAAGCGTGAAGCGGACCATTGTGCTGTTTCATTTGCGCGGCAACCTTCTCCAGTGCCCGGAGTCCTTCTGCGTCTGACATCTTGTCTTTGTCAGCAACGGTTTGTGGAGCCGTCGCCATTCCACCGGTGAATCCCTCAGCCAGAATTTTGTCGGCAATCTTTTTCGCGTACCCCGTCATTCTCATGATGCTGAATACTCCACGGATGATCAGAGGCGGTCTGGGAAAGCCGTCCATCGGATACCGTGTCCATTCGGCAAGATGAAAGCAGCATTGTCCGAGGGTCCATTTGCCGTGGCTGACGTATCCCTGTTCGTGCAGCGCACGCGCGTCCGCAACGACGTCGTCTATGTTGTCGAATTTCAGTTCGCGTTTGCGCGGTCGGGGCTTTGCCATGTTTTCCTCGTTCGTCGTATTTCGTGAACTCATTGTCACGCGACGGAAACGGGTTGGCAACTGCTCGAGTGGCCGGGTTTACATTCGCGATAACAGGTCAGGCTGCGCGTAGCCCGGATACTGATTGTTCACCTGCATTTGTCAGCAGTCGTGTGAAAAGTGCGACAGCATAGCCGGCCGGTACTTCGTTTACAAAATCCAGATTCCGCTGAGGATCAAAATAGACGTCCGGAAGCTCAATCACGTTTTGTGAGAATCGACGGTTTTCATCGTAAAACTCGCGCACAATTTTCTCGCGGTCCGATGAAGAGAAGAAGGAGCTGCGGCGGTCGGTCCGGAATTCACCGGCCATCGAATCAGCGGCTTTGCGCAGGTCGGGAAATACCTGCTCGAACAACATAGAGTGATTTTGTTGCGGTGACCGCTTCAGGATCGATTGCAGCAGCAGTGCAAATCGAACGTCCATCGACGAATTCTCTCGTGAGGCCGGTCGCTGTAAACGGATGTCGTTGAAATGAGGCAGCCTCGCCAATCGGAAAAAGTCGCTGACGATGTCCTGCTGTTGTTCATAGATTCCGATGGAGACATTCTTCTCACCAAATAATCCGGACCAGTTCCGGAACAGCTCGAAGACCCGCATGGAAGGATGGTTCATTGACTTTATAAGGATCGCTTCCCGGTCGCGCACGAGCCGGCGATACATTTTGGTCCCGCGCAGGCTGGACTCGATGAGATCGCATTGATTCCGGATCGTAAAAACGACGAGCACTTCCAGGTCGGCACTGGTCAGGGTCTGTTTCAGTTGACCAATCAGCTCGTGGCTGAGGTTGTCAAAACCTTCGGAGCTGACAATGAAACACTCCGCGTCAGAATTGCGTATGCGTTCAAGCAACCGCGTGAAGCTGCCGGGAGAGGTGTGCGTTCCGCGTTTGAGCTCCTGTGCACAGCGATGATGCGCCTCACCGGCTGACTTGGGGTAATCCACTCCGAGCGAAAGCAGGTACGCCCGGTTCATCGAAAGCACGCGCTGCAGATACGTTGTTCCGGTTTTGTGAGTACCGATGTGAATAATCAGTTTTCGAGGCATAACGAGTCAGCGCGCATGATTAGATGGTCGCAATTCCCCCGATTCTGAGGCGGGAAATTACTGGTTTGCCGGAATCCGGTCAATGCGTTTTCACTCTACGGGATTCTCCACCGGCCATATTCGTCGTTAATAGCAGGATTGTTTATTCGCTACCAAGAGGCCGCGAGCGAACCGGAAAAACTGCTCACTGTGCTTTTTCGCGCGCGCGTGCCTTGTTCGCACACAAACTGCTGGATATCCACGGGCAAAATCGAGGAAGGCGCCAGCGGTCCGGCATTTGCTTTTCGATTCAGCAGACTTTTCAACCTGCTAACGAAAGTAGATTCATGAGCCAGATCATCATCGCTTGCGGAATTGCCAGCTCAATAATGTTCACCCTCTTTTTTGTCCTTCCGGCGGTTGGTGCAAAAAGGACTCAGTCCGCCCCACGCGTCAGACGGTCTGCCCGGACGGTTCATCAAACCACAGCTTGACGCGTTGGCGCTGCGTTGCACAAACATGACACGAGCCGGCTATCGAACCGGCGAAATTTCAGAGTACGAATACCCGGGAGTATGCGAGATGTTTCAACCAGAATACGAACGAATTGTCCTGGTTTCTGATGGATTGAAGTCTTCAGAACCGGCATGGCTTTCAGCGATTGAAATAGCGCGTCGCCATGGTGCCACGGTGACGATCGTGGATACCGTTCAGCCACCGGGCATCGCCGCGCGATGGTTGTCTCCAATGTCACAGGAAGTGTTTGAACTTGCCGTCGCCGAAAAAGAAGACCGCCTCGAAGCAGTGGCCCGGTTATTCCGCGAACAGGAGATCGAGGTTGATATTGAGATTCGAGAAGGCGCGTCCTCCGTCGAGATTACCCGTCTTGTTATCGAAAAAGATGCGGATCTGGTGATAAGGTACCTGAAGGGGGCTGCCAGTAGCTCTCCGGGGCGGATCGGACGCACAGCTCGTTCATTGGTTCGGCATTGCCCGATTCCTGTCCTTTTGACTGGCGGTGTCGTCGCGGCCGAGCCACGAGTCCTCGCATGTTTTGATCCACATCACGATGTGAGTGAAAATTCTTCGATCATTGAAGCGGCCGCCGGCATCGCGGCGGGCGCTCAGGATCTCCGCGGATTGTTCTGCTGGGAGCTATACGGCAGCAGCTTGTTAGAGAAACGTCTGGATAGCACGACGTTCCAGCAATACTACAGAGACGCGGAGGCGCGCCATCGCGAAGCATTCGATCGGTTTGCCGGTTCACATGGAGTGGCCGAGTTCAGTGACCGGTTGGTCATGCACTACGGCGACCCGTCAACGGCTATTCCGCGTCATTGCCGGGACAACGATATCGACGTCGTCGTCATGTGCAGTGCATCGCTGAATCATCCGCTCAAAAGACTGCTTGGGAGTACAGTAGACGCGGTGATGGAAAAGAGCCCCTGCGCCATGCTGATCGTCAAACCGAAAGGATTCGTTTCCAGAATCGAATCCGCTGATACGATCGTATCAGCCGGTGCCTGAGCAAAGTCAGGCAATTCCGAATTTTTCCAGCAGTCGATAAAGGGATCTTCGGTTGATGCCGAGAGCCTGTGCCGTCCGGGTTTTATTTTTGTCGCACCGTTCATACGTGCTGACGACATGCATGCGATTCAAAGTTTCAAGGTCCATGCCTTCGACGGGGCCGGACGAACCGGTTTCGGCCGGTCCCGTTTCGTTTGAAGCGAAGACTGCAGAGGGCAGATTCTGCAGCTCGATGTGATTTTCGTCGGCAAGGACTTTCGCTCGTTCGATAGCGTTCTGGAGTTGGCGTACGTTTCCCGGCCAGCTGTAGTTCTCAAGCCGTTGCATGACATCGTCACCGATTTCCCAGTCCTCACCGGCAAATTTCTGCACTAGAAGACGAATGTCACCGGCGCGCGCTCTCAAGGGTGGCAGCTTGATTCCGAGAACGTTGATCCGGTAGTAAAGATCCTCTCGAAACATCTTTTCGCTGACTTCTTTTTCCAGATCACGATTGGTCGCGGCGATGACTCGAACTTTCACGTGCCGTTCAGCCACAGAGCCAACGCGTCGCATCGAACCGTCTTCAAGAACTCGAAGTAGTTTGGCCTGCAGCGCCCCGCTCATCTCGCCGAATTCATCGATAAACAAAGTACCGCCGTCCGCAATTTCAAAGAGCCCCGGCTTGGCTGAGACGGCACCAGTGAAAGCTCCTTTTTCATGGCCGAACAACTCGCTTTCAAGTAACTGTTCGGGTAAAGCAGCACAGTTGACGACGACCAGCGGCTTTTCGGCCAGCGGACTTGCCTTGTGAATTGCGCGGGCAACGAGTTCTTTGCCCGTTCCGCTCTCACCTTCAATCAAGACTGGTTTTGACGACGACGCTGTGCGTTCAATCAAACGGAACACTTCCTGCATCGCAGGGGACTCCCCGATCAGATCCGTTCGCGGAGACTGTCTGCGAATCACTTCTTTGAGTTGCTGGTTCTCCTTCTCGAGGCCGTGTGTCACGCACGCTCGCTTAACCAGCCGCGCGATATCTTCCATCTTTGCGGGCTTGGTAAGAAAATCGTAGGCTCCGAGCTTCAGAGACTCGACGGCATTTTCGATCGTCCCGCCTCCGGTGAGCATGATGACTTTAGGAGGCGTCTCGCGCTTCATGAGATAGCTCAGGACGGAGACACCGGACATTCCAGGCATGTGAATGTCGAGAAGCACAACATCAAAGAGCTTGTTCTCCGTGATGTTGAGTGCTTCCTCGCCATCTTCCGCTTCCTCGACGCGAAACCCCATACGTTTCAGGTAACGGCAGGCTGATTCCCGGAAGTCTGTTTCATCATCGACGATGAGCAGATTGATTGATTCGCTGGATTGAGAGCCGGCAGAGAGTGTTTCATCAGTACTGGGCACGATTTTGACCTGCCTGGAATCTTGTTTCTAATTTTGGAATCGAGGAAATCGGATCGAGGAAACCTATAGAGTACGCAAGAGCCTGTTTCATGCGCCGATCAGCGATAACTATTTTACGGTTTCAGCATCTGATTCAAGTTTGACTTGATGTCTCACCACAATAACAGGGCAGGTAACTCTTCTCATTATTTTGAAAGCGATACTTCCTGCGAGATTGAATAAGCCGGTTCGATGGTGTTTGCCCAGTACGAGAAGTCGCGGTTTGCTGCGTTTGGCAAATCCGGCAACTGCACCAACGGGAAATCCGCCGATGTGATGGCGTTGAACTTCAACGCCAGCGATTGACGGTTTGATTGCCGTCAGCAGGCGATGATTCGAAACAAACTCGTCGGGTGCACCAAGATACGCAGGCCACGCTGCCTTCATCGGGTCAGGCGAAAGTGTGACGTGAAGAAGGTGCAATGGCTCCTTGAACTGGCGAGCGAAGCTTGCGGCGATATCCACGACTCTCTGGTCGAAATCACTCGCGTCAATTGCGCATAGGACACCATGCCTGTTCATCAGTTTTCTCCATTTGTGCTTGCGTTTTGCACGGCCTCCGTCATCTCCGCATGGGAGCTATCCTCCATTTTCACGACGAGAACCGGGCAACCGGATTTGCGGATTACTGACTCGGCGACACTGCCCAGCAGTACACGACTGAGCCCCGTTCGCCCTTTGGATCCGATCACAATAAGGTCAACATCGTTCTTTTCCGCGAATTCAACGATCGTTCGAGAGGTCAGGACACTGATTTCGACAACGTGTGAATGCTTGATGCCGTCGTTTACCGGCTTGAATCGTTTCAGTTTTTTCAGCTCCCGCTCTCTGACTCTTTGCAGCTCAAACTCGTAGTTTCCGTCACGGCGTCCCTGTTCGGGAACTGTGAGATAGATGATCTCGGCTCCGGTTTGCGCGGCCAGATCGGATGCAAACCGGTTGGCTATGTCGCTGAATCGGGAAAAGTCTACGGGGCACAGGATTTTGTTGATATTCATCTCTGGTGGACCTCCATTCCGGACTCACTCGATTCACCAGCGGATTCTTCTGTAGCTTTTGTGACGAGCACGGGGCAGGTCGCATGACGGACCACACCTTCAGCTGTGCTTCCCAGTACGAGCCGGCCGAATCCTGTTCGTCCATGCGAGCTCATTACGATCAGGTCAATTCTGTTTTCAAGAACAAAGCCGGTTATCCGTTCGACCGGCAGCCCGAACTCAACCATGTTCCGGATTCTCAGTCCGCTGTTTCCTGACAGCGGCTCTGTGAATTCAACAATCTCATCCAGTACATCGATTGACTTCTTCTCAACATCAAATTCTCCGGAAGCTTCAAAGAGAGCGGGAGGATGAACATGGAGGAAACAGATTTCAGATTGATTTGCGGTCGCCAGTTCAATGGAAAACTTGATCGCCGATTTGTTGTGGCTGGAGAAATCTACCGGGCAAAGGATGTGATTCAGTTGCATTTGGCTTCACCTCAATGACATGGTTCGCCTGAAACCTATGCAATGAATGTGCCAACCATAGGGAAGCGGTGAATCCGGCCCGCAGTACATGGCACAGCGTCCTGAAGCATGCTGTGCAGCCGCAGATCTGCGCTGTGCGAAACCGCGCGCTGCGCGAAATCGCGCGTTCTATTTCCCGGCAGGGATTTCCATCACGAACGTAGCGCCGTTGTCAGTGCCCTGCGACATTACGAAAAGTCTTCCGCCGTGAGCTTCAACAATCCGGCGTGATATGGCGAGCCCCAGCCCTGTGCCCCTGGTCTTCGTTGTATAGAACGGGGCAAATATCTGCCCACCGCTGCCCTCGGGAACGCCGCTCCCGTTATCAGTGACTTTCACGCACAGCATGGAGTTCGCAGGGGACTGGTCCTGCCCGTGCGCAATTTCTGATACTTCGACAATCACTGGTCCGCCATCGACACAAGCGAACGATGCGTTTTCAAGAAGGTTTCGAACGACCTGCTGAAGGCGGTCTTTGTCGACATTCCAGGCAAGTTCTTCTTGATGAACCGATACTTCAAGACCGGGGAAATCTTCGGTCTGTCCAACCTCGGTTATCTGCTGCCAAACGCTTGAAATCAGTGGTTCGATTTCCCATTCGCGCCGGTCAAGAAGAATCGGCGCGGCATAGTTACGGACTTCTTCAAGAAGCAGGTTCACATCATCGAGCGCGCGCTGGACTTTGTGGACAAGTTTCAGGCTCTCCGGCATTTCCTCAAGATCCAGTGACAACTCAGCGAGGCAGGCGTGGCTCCGTTGAAAAGCATTACGGCTCTCGTGAGCAAGGCCGGCAACCATTTGTCCGATTGCTGCAAGTCGTTCACTGGCTACCAGTCGCTCCTGCGCCGATTCGATTTCATCGAGATGTCGCTTTCGTTCGACGAGCCGCCTTAGCAAACCACGCAGTGCATCCGGATTGATCGGTTTGGAAAGAAAGTCATAGGCACCTTCTCTCAAAGCAGTTACCGCAGTATCAAACTCGCGAACTCCCGTGATGATGATTACCGGCGTACCAGGGAGCTCCTTTTTCAGTTGCGGGATAAGCTGGCTTCCAGTTCCATCTGGCAGGCGCCAGTCGAGGATAATCGAATCGAACTTCTCTTCCCGTGAAGCAGCAAGAGCATCGGTACAACTTGATACAGCCTGCAACCTGTAACCATCAAGCGAAAGCACGTCTTCGAGGTTACTTCGCGTGTCTCCATCATCCTCGACAATCAGTACTGAGAAATTTTCAGGCATTCAAGTTCACAGAGAGAGGAATTGCCGCGGAACATACGGGCGATATCGTTGCAAGTTGCGCGCCATAGCTCACCTTGCGGTCGCTTCCTGGATGAGTGCGATCAGTGTTTCAATATCCACGGGCTTTCTGAGAACTTTCCACGTGCCGGCTGAAATTGCGCGTTCAATTCCATCGGATCCGGCATAGGCCGTGATCATGATCGCCTTCAACGCAGGATCAATCTGCCTGATTTTCGTGAACAACTCAGCTCCATTGATGCCGGGCATCTTAAAGTCGAGCAGGCAAAGGTCATAGTTGCTGCTTCCGGACCGCTTCGCGTTCATTTCGACCTTCGCAATTGCATCTTCTGCGCAGTTCGAACCCTCGATCTCATACCCGATATCGGAAAGAATATCCGAGAGGTTGGCTAAAGTATCTTCGTCATCATCGACAATCAGGATTTTCATGAGCTTCGTCTCTTGAATCTTCGCGCTACCCGCAGCGCCGGAGCTATTGTAGATCGAATTCGTGTCCGGATTTGCATTGCTATGGCACCCGGCTTGCTATAAATAACCGGTCGAAAAGAAGCGGTTACTCCGCTTCGAACTCAGTTAGTTGCATCCCCGTCAGGCAACCATCCACTCAAATGGCTGACCGTAACAATCCGGGCGTTCAAAACGCCGCGTTTTCAGCGATTCTCGAATCAGCAGTTGATGCGATCATCACTATCGATCGCCACGGCATTATTGCCAGCGCCAATCCTGCGACAACGGTTTTGTTCGGGTACGCGGTTGATGATCTGGTCGGTCAGAATGTCAAAATCCTGATGCCATCGCCCTACCACGAAGAGCATGATGGATACCTCCACAACTATCTGGATACCAATATCAAGAAGATCATCGGAATTGGCAGAGAGGTGGTGGGGCGCCGACGCGATGGAACTCTTTTTCCGATGCATCTTGCGGTCAGTGAGTTCAAAAACGGCGGCGATGTTATGTTCGCGGGTATCGTTCGTGATATTACTGATCTTAAGCAGGTTGAGCAGCGGTTGGAGGAACTCAACGCTGAACTTGAAGACCGGGTGAGAACACGAACAGACGAACTCCATGAGGCTCAGGCTGAGCTGATCCGAAACGAAAAGTTCGCCATGCTCGGTAAAGTTTCCGGAGGGATCGCTCATGAAATCCGTAATCCCTTGAACGCGGTAAAGACTTCCGCCTACTATCTGCTCAATGCTTCAAATCCCACAGAGGAAAAGAAGCGAGAGCATCTGGAGCGAATCAATCGACAGGTTGAATTGATCGATAACGTGATTACAGCTTTGTCCGACGTGGCGCGGATGCCCGACGCCAGGCTCGAAATGATGGATGTGATTCCCGTTCTCCGCTCCGTGGTCGGGACAATTGATCTGCCGGCTGAAATTGAAGTAGTTGATCAGCTTGGAGTCGAGCCAGCGCAAGCGTTAATGGATCGCAACCAGCTGGCAATCGCATTCAAAAACATTCTGAGAAACGCGCGAGATGCAATGCCCGAAGGTGGATCAATAACGATTGGCTGTACCGTTTCCGGTGAATGCGTCTCATTTCATTTCGAAGATAGCGGGACGGGAATCCCTGCCGGGATCCTTGAAAGAATATTCGACCCGTTGTTTACAACGAAGGCGCGTGGGATGGGTCTCGGGCTATCGATTACCCGAACGATTGTCGAGAAAAACGGCGGCCATTTGACAGTTGAAAGTCAGCCCGGAGAGGGCAGTCGTTTCACAATCAAGCTGACGAGAACCAGCGGGGATACTTCCTGATTCGCCCTGCGTGTCCGGACCAGTAAAACAAGCAGTTATCAGGATTGTTGCCTCGCGTGCTGATGGCGAATCCTCGACGAACTCCGGTGTCGGTCGAGATCGTGTTTCACCGCGTGTTCCATTTTTCGGACAGCCTGCAAAACACAGTCGTAGATGGAATCGCCGCGCGACGAGACGAACAACTGCCCTCGCGGATGCACATCTATCTCGATCCTGCAAAGGCCATCAAACCTGCTGGAATCCTTCGTCTCATCGTCAAGTCGGACCGTGACTTTCTGAATTCGCGCGTCAATCCGATCGAGCGCGAAGTGAACTTTTCGCTCGATGTACTCACGAGCCATGTTTTCGTTCTCAATGTTGCGGGTTCTGATGTCAATCTTCATCGTTGCTCTCCGTATTGGTTTTACTTCCGGCGAGCCTGGCTCGTCGGGTCGTACAAGCTGCACAGTTCCGGCAGGGCCGGGATTTCTGCGGATGAACGGTTTCATTGCGTGAAACTTCTACAGGTAGTGATCGGCCAGAAGGATGCTGGTCAGTTTGATTCATGTCGTGGCTCCTTTCGACACGCGCAAGTGCAAGGTCCATGCCAGAGACGATCACAGACAAAATGCGGCGTTCTTTGATCCAAAAAAATCTTACAAGGGCGTATTCGCACTCGCGCGCAACACGTCCGCTCGACCTTGTGATCAGGCAGCCAGTTGCTCCTTGAGCTTGTTGATGGAACTGACCTGCCCCAGAACTAGAAGGATGTCATTTGCGCGGATAGTTTCCCCGGGGCCGGGGTTAAACCGGAATCCGTTGCTATCGTTCTTGATTCCCACGACGAGCAGGCTGAACTGATCTTTCAACTCCGAGTCCTCCAGAGTGCATCCGACCAGCGGGTGTCCGTGTGGAACGATCAATTCATCAAGCTCGATTTCAAGGTGTGAGGCTTCGGTAAACAGCTCGATGAAGTCAGCTGTTGATGGGCGGGAAATCATGCGCTCCATTTGCTGGGCGCCGGTTCGGTGTGGCATCACGATTTTGTCGGCGCCGGCCTGCCGCAACTTTCGACAGCTGCTTTCCTCTTCCGATTTGGCAATGATCTGGATATCTGGAACGAGGTTGCGTGCAGTCAGTGCAATAAAGACATTCTGTGCATCGGTCGGCAGTGCAACTACGAGCGCGCGCGCTTCGAGAAGCCGCAGTTCCATGAGAAGTTCGTCGTGTGTCGCGTCGCCCTGAACGGCTGAATATCCTGATTCTGTCGCTTCGTTAATTCTCTCATTGCAGAGATCGACAATGACAAACGGAATGTTCCGGTGTGAAAGCTGACTGGCAAGATCCTGGCCGAGTCTCCCGAATCCGCACACGATTACGTGGTCACTCATCCGGCTGAGTTCCTTTGTCATTCTTCTCCTCCCTAGAATTTTTTCGACTTCGCCCTCGAGCATCAACTAGATCAGTCCACCGCACGTGTAAACCGACGCGGAGACGCCGAGCACGATGCAGAGGATCATCAAGATCTGGAGTCCGCTGCCGCCTTGCGGTGATTCGGCGTAGCCGACGGTGGATATGGTCACGACGACCAGCCAGACGGATTCAAGCCACGTGTATTCGCCAAGCAGGCGGAACCCCGCAACCGAAACCAGAAAGATGGCTGCAAGCGTGATTGCTCCGCGTCGTATTCTGCTCAGGGGTGACCTACGCATCTCCAACGGCTTCGCGATAAACAAGCACAGAGCATGGGGCAAGGCGCACGATTCGTTCAGCAACCGAGCCGAGCAGAAGGCGTGAGATTCCGGTTCTGCCATGTGACGGAACAATGATTAAGCCTGCTTGTGCGTCAGCGGCGGCGTCTGCAATACGACTGCCCGGATCTCCGAATAGAACAGTGAACTTGATCGCAGGTAGATGGCACTTGATGCGAGCCTCTTCAAAACTCTGATTCAAGTTTTCTATGATTGTCGCCTCAGTATCATTGCCCCAGACAATTCCCGGCCCGACGGCCGTAGGCGCCGGGGTAACGTGTATCACTTCGATTCGTTCGTGAAACTCAACCGAGGATACTGCGTACTTCAAAGCAGTCCTGGAAAGATCAGAAAAGTCCCAGGGTACGATTACGGTTTGTTGCGGTAGATTCTTCATGATGTTCAGACTGCAATTGAAGAAGAAGAACGAGGAGTCCCTGCAATCCCGGTTTTGCTGATCAATTCCAGCGAACTCACGACGCCTACAGGGATTTCACCCGCGTCTAGAATGACCAGATGATGAATTCCGGGATGCGCTTCCAGTGCAGTTAGCGCGTCGGCTACCGTTGCGCTTTCGGGCAAAGAGATCAGAGAGGCTGACATGTGTCGTTTGACCTGGTTGAAGTCGTGGTTGCTGCAACGCCGCTGGCCGAGTTCGTTTGTCTCGAACATTTCGTCGAGTACAGATTCATCCCGAGATTCGAATCTTCTTTGCAACGACAGATATCTTTCAATGTCCGTTGTCGTCAGGACGCCGATACAACGGCCCATGTCGTCGGTAACCGGCGCACAGGATTCGCCGGCTGCTTCCATCCGTTTGCTGACGTCACTCATCAAGTGAAACGCGTGCACGGGTTTGACGTGATGCATTAACCGGGTGATCGGTACAGAAAACTCAGCCGATAAGTTACGGTCCGGCACGTCGCTCAGCCCGCGGACAAGCACAACGGGGCAAGGAGCGTGTTGAAGAACGTATTGGGCAACGCTTCCAACAAGAAAACGAGACAAGCCGGTGCGTCCCTCAGTACTGATGACACAGATGTCTGAATCTTCTGCCGCAGCAACGATCGAAGGTCCGGGGTGACCGTATAACATCAAGTGCTCGTAAGGCACTTTCCCGTCAGCAGGGCGAAGTTGCTCGAGCTGCCTGATTTCCGCCTCGACCGGGCTGTTTTCGACGTCGGAATCAAAAAGGACCTCCTCCGAAAAAAATGGAGGTGCAGCATAGATGAAGCAGAGCTTTGCGGCGTGAGACTCTGCAAGTACTGTTGCCAGCGGAATAACTGCTAGGCTGTGCTCTGAGAAATCCACTGGTACGAGAATTCGATCGGTCTTCATAGCTACTCCTGCTTCTAGTCATCACGGACTGCCGGCATAGGTCTTGAGGGATATGCCGACGACAAACGCGAGTCCGGCTGCTGCGCCTCCGATGGAGAGTGTTTCAAAACCGGACCAATACCATTTCTGATCAACGAAAAATGATTTGGCGGTTCCGATCAGGAAGAACGCAACCGCTGTCATCACGACACTGGAAAAATAGAGGCTCGACTCAGCAATCGGCGCGCCAAGCGCGCCGAATACAAACGCAACCAACGGAAGCATCCCGACCAGAATGAATGCGACGAACGTTGTCACAGCTGCCATCCAGGCCGAGTGCTCCGGAACTGTGCCTGTTTCATCGTCGGAGGGATTCTGTACGGCCTCTTCCAGCAAACGATGGACTGAGTCTTTCGCCCACGCTGCCAGTTCCACTTCATCCAGCACGTTTGTCAGCCGTTTTTGAAATCGGACGACTTTATCTCTGTGAGTTTCAGGGCAGTTGTCGCTTGTTTTTCGGTGCATCTGCTCCTCTGTTCTGGTGCCCAGGTAATTACCTGCAGCCATGCTGAAACCGTCTCCAAGCAGATTTGCGAGTCCAAGTACGACAACGATTTCCGTATTCAAACCGGCTCCAGCGACACTGGTGACCACAGCGAAGGTCGTCACCGTTCCATCAATTGCGCCGTAAACAAAATCGCGCAGATATCTGTAGTTCCGGTATTTCAACCGGGGCTTGCCAGTCGAGGCAGCGTTTTGCTGTTGAGCCGGGGACATGCTCACCGGAGATGCAACCGTTGTGCCATCGGAGCAGGCAGCGCGTTGCTCGTGGATAAACGAAGAAACGAAACGCTACTCTTCAAAAGCGCGAGCGAATTCGCACAGCTTGCGCGCGCAGGCGACAACTTTCTAAGAAACAGCTGCGCTCTGATTCCGAAGCCTGTCCCATTTGTCGGGCCCTCGTTGAAACGCTGTTTTGGGGCTGTCGCATTGCTTTTGTTTTCAATGTAGCCGCAGGAGAAACTTCTCCCCGGCGGCCAAAAATCGCATGCCCCATCTTTTCATTTGCATGTCAATAATTAACCTTTGGTTATGGATTTACACGCAAATGACAACCTGCCCGACTTTGTCTCACGACAAGTCTCCGAAGCGCGAAGGTTTTTCCTGAATCTCAGCCCGGATGGCGAATCGCCTGTGGAAGTTGTTTGCGGCGGCGTGGAGCTGGTCGAACCTGACTACGTCATCGATCGGGACGACTTTCCCTACTATGCGATCGAGTTTGTTGCTGGCGGTGCCGGAACCTACTCCGTCAATGGTCGCCATTTCCAGCTCTCAACAGGATCTGTGTTCTGCTATGGACCGGGTGCCAATCACGAGATCCGCAATCAGCGCGGCACGGAGATGTGGAAGTACTACCTCGATTTTGTCGGGACCCGTTCGGTGGAACTCCTGAGGACGGCTGGACTGATCGATTCAGCGGGTGAGTACAACGCCGTAACCATCGGTGCCGTGCACGAGCTGGTAGATCTGTTTGAGCTGGTATTCAAGAACACCAATGAGGACGGGCCACTTGTTGCACCCATTTGTGCGTCGTTGGTTGAGCTGTTGGCTTTGAAAACGGCCCAGTTGAAACTGCCTGAGGGAAAATCTGTTCCGCGTTCCTACGCAACTTATGAACGAATCCGGAATCATATTGATCAGCGCTTTTTGGAGGTTCAGACCGTTCGTGAAATTGCCGCCGAGTGCGATGTAACGCCTGTTTATCTTTCAAGGCTCTTCGGTCGTTTTTCTGACTGCAGTGCCTATCAATATCTCCTGCGCAGAAAGATGAACTATGCTGCGGGGCTGATTTCGGACGGTCTTCTTGTTCGAGACGTCGCTTGTCAGCTCGGAATGACGGACGCGTTTCAGTTCTCGCGCGCTTTTAAACGCGTCTTTGGAATTCCGCCCAGCCATATGCAAGGCGTACGTAAGAACTGATTGCGACCACCGATGCCGGTTTCAATTAAGAATTTGCGAACGAGATCATCAGTGTCGTTTTATGGCAACTGGAATCCGGGTTAATTTTCGACATGTAGAAGCCAAGTCCTGCCATTACTATTTCCGGCAGTCGATGGGAGAGTAAGGATCAGAAAAAGAAGGCGATCGCATGAAGGGATGTGATCGCGAGATAGAGCATCGCCAGGCCTTCTTCAGCCGCAATCACCACGAAACAGATCAGACAATGAAAGCTATTCAACTCGTCCAACCACAACAGTTCGAGATTGTAGATGTTGCGGCACCCTCTTCCCCCGGGCCCGGAGAGGCTCTTGTTGCGACAAGACGGATGGGGATCTGCGGGACCGACTACAGCTGCTATCTCGGCAAGTTTCCCTTCTTCGATTATCCACGTATTCCCGGCCACGAACTTGGCGTCGAGGTGCTCGAGGTAGGGGAGGGGGTTAACAATGTCAAAACGGGCGATCGCTGCAGCGTGGAACCGTACATGCATTGCGGTGAGTGCTACGCCTGTCGCAAAGGCAGCTTTAACTGCTGCCAGAACCTCAGCGTGATCGGTGTCATGCAGAACGGTGGTCTCTGCGAGCGGTTTCTGATTCGGGCAGACAAGCTTCATCCGGCAACACGTCTTTCCTTTGAGCAGCTTGCATTGGTTGAGACACTCGCCATTGGATGTCACGCCTCCGACCGGGGCGAGTCGCAGGAGGAAGAGCACGTTCTGATCATCGGCGCCGGCCCGATCGGTCTGGCGACACTTGAGTTTGTTCGACTTACCGGCGCGGTCATCACCGTCATGGACATGCAGCAGGAACGCCTTGAGTTCTGTCGTAAGAATTACGGCATCGAGAATACGGTTCAGTTCAAAGGCGACGAGACTGAACTTGCGCAGATGCTGGAGATCACCGACGGTGATAAGTATGCCGTTGTGATAGACGCCACCGGGCACAACGTTTCGATGTCAAACGCTCTGAATTTTGTTGCGCCGACGGGAACGCTGGTATACGTCGGCATCACTACTCAGGAGGTGACCTTTCCACATCCCTTGATGCACCGGCCGGAGATGACCATCAAAGCAGCGCGCAACGCGCTTCCGGGTGATTTCACACGGATTATTTCTTTGATTGAAGACGGAACGGTCAACACCGATCCGTGGGTTACGCACCGCACGTCATTTGACTCTGTGATCGAGGATTTTCCTTCGTTTTTGAAACCTGATTCCGGCGTCCTGAAGGCCGTTATAGAAGTCAGCTGATTTCCACGCGCATTATCGCCTGCGTTATAGCCGCTATTTGCAGCGGTCGCGGAGAGTTGGAACTGCCGCCGCTATTGTCTCGAACCGTCAACATAGAAGACCGTCAGCTGGACTTTGCCGCTTTTCAAATCGACTTTGTCGATCTCAATGTTTGATACCTGCAGGCCCGTTGTTTTCTGGATGTGCAGAAGCAATTCCGGTGATTTGTCAGCAGCAATCAGGTCGCAGCGATCTGACATGACAATGCAGGATGTAACCCGCCCGGCGAGTAACATGCTGTCCAGAAGGTAGCACGCGAGGGCTATCGTCGCGTTTGCAAACAGCAACTCGACGTAGCTCGTCTTCCGGTTGGACAATGCGTTTATCACAGCGATTCCAACGAGCACGAACAGATACGTCATGTCGTGAACCTTCATCGTGTCCGTTCGATAACGAAGTATCGAAAAGATCGCGAACAACCCGAGCGCCATTCCAAGTTCCAGCTCAAGTTTCTTGAGTACGAAGCATATAACGAAAACGACAATATTCATCAGAATGAATGTAAAGCCGTTGTTTCTTGTGTGATGGCGTCGGGAGTAGACCGCAGAGACTACCAACACGGCGAAAGCCAGGTTGAAGGCGAAACGGACCAGCATTTTGTAGAGGTCGTCGTCGAAAAACGGGACTTCAAGAAATTCCATATCAGGCTGCGCGGGATCGTTGTCGTTTGTTTTGAGGCAATGGCCGAAGTGCTTCAAGCCGGAAGTGGATACAAATCCGGAGCGGTTACAAGTGTAATGGCGGAGGCTCCCGTGATTGTCGAATTCTGCGAGCGTTAATCGATTCGCGGCAATAAATCCGATTGCGTTCACGGTCTGTTAATGTTCTTCAGGCAACAATACATGCACGTCCAGTTCTGCGCTCACGATCTGAGTGGGTGCTCATCCAATTGATTCAGAGATTCCTATGAAGCCGGCCATTCAATTGTTTTCACTGACGCCAGCGATTTTGTGTCCGGTTTGGATTGTCGCGGTGGTGTTGTGTATGTCATCGGTATGTCACGCACAGCCGCCGGGAGGGCCAGGCGGTCCCAATGAGCAGCCGGATCTTGAACTGGTGGAAGAGTTTGATGCAAACGAGGATGGCTGGCTCAATACCGCGGAACGTGTATTGGCGCGAGAAGCCGCAAGGAACGCTGCGGCCGGAAGGCGAAGAGGCCCCGGCGGTCGACGAGGTGGAGGCAATTCACAACCGGCTACGCCCGGCGTTTCGATTTCGCCTCAAGAAGTGGCGAACTACCCTGATGCCACGCTTTATCAGACTGATGTGCTGCGCACTGTGTTTATCGACTTTGAAAACGATGACTGGGAGCAGGAGCTGGAGGACTTTAATGGAACGGATGTCGAAGTTCCCGCGACGTTGACTGTTGATGGAAAGACTTATCGAAACGTCGGAATGAGATTCCGCGGGGCTTCGTCGTACTTCATGGTTCCGACAGGTTTCAAAAGGTCTTTCAACGTATCGGTCGATATGGCAGACGATGATCAACGGTTGTACGGCTATAAGACATTGAACCTCCTCAACAGTTCAGGCGATCCTTCGTTCATGAGTACGGTTCTCTATTCACATATCGCCAGTCAGTACATTCCCGTTCCCAAAGCCAACCATGTTCGCGTCGTTATCAATGGCGAGAGCTGGGGCATCTATGTGAATGTTCAGCAGTTCAACAAAGACTTCCTTGCCGAGCATCACGAATCAACGAAAGGGACGCGATGGAAGGTAAGCGGTAGCCCGCGGGGCGATGGAGGCTTGCGCTATCTGGGAGAAGAGATTGAGCCGTACTTGCAGCGGTTCGACATGAAGTCCAATGATGGTGAAGAAGAGTGGCAACAGCTAATCACCCTCTGCCGTACGCTTAACGAAACGCCGCTTGAAGACCTGCAGAGTGAGCTTGAGCCGATACTGGACATTGAAGAAGCGCTTCGCTTTCTTGCGCTCGATGTCATCACCGTTAACAGTGATGGATACTGGACGAGAGCGAGTGATTTCAGTCTGTTTCTCGACCGCGATGGGCAGTTCCATGTTTATCCGCATGACATGAACGAGGCTTTCATGCTGGCCGGGCGTGGAGGTGGAGGTCGCGGTGGCCCGGGTGGACGCGGCGGTCCAGGTGGCGGACCGGGTGGTGGTGGACTAACGCTCGATCCGTTGATCGGACTGGACAATGAACGAATGCCGCTTCGCAGTCGACTATTGGCTGTACCGGAGTTGCGGGCGAAATACCTTCAGTATGTGCGCGATATTGCAGAAAAGTCACTTGAGTGGGAACGGGTTGAGCCATTCGTTCAGCAGCAGGCCGAGTTGATCGAGATCGACGTCGCCCTCGATACACGCAAGCTCGACTCGCTTGACGCATTCATGCAGGCGACTTCCGGTGTTGAATCGGCCGAGGGAATGAACCGGACATCGCTACGTATGTTTTTCGAGGGGCGAAGAGACTACTTGCTGGAGGCGACGGCTGATGAGGATGGCAGTTAGGCTGCGATCCAATCTGAATCTGCGACCGTCCCGGCACAGCTAATAATCGAGATCGAAGACCTGCTGCTGATCGTCTTCGCCAATGATCAGTGTGCTACCTGGGCCGATTTGTTCGTACCCGCTTCCAGTGATCTTTTTTTCGATGATTGCGCGACCCGTCGCGGAGCTTCCTTCGATAATGTAGACCCACTCATTGGGGCCTCTGTCAGCTTCGCCGGATGCAGCGAAGTCAATTTCAATCGCCAATACTTCACCAAGCTGTTCTCGTACCATTCGATCAGAACGCAACTGGTCTTCGACTTCGATGGTCGATTGTTTGTACATGTAGTACATCCATCCGGCGCAACCCCCGCATGAAAGCAGCATGATGCCGCCAATAGTGCAGGCGATCAGTAGGAGGTTTCGAGGCTGGCGTTCGCGTTCGTTCGTCATCTAAGTCGTTCGTGCCGAGGGTTGTGATCGAGGGTTGTGATCGAGTGTTGTGATCGAGTGTTGTGATCGAGTGTTGTGATCGAGTGTTGTGATCGAGTGTTGTGATCGAGTGTTGATCGTCTGCCCGGAATGCCCGGGCGTCATCCGACGCGTTAACGTCCAATGGTCCACGAAAACAGATCCGTATTCGACGAAAACTGTTGTCGCTGGCTGTTGGATTGATAGCGCACTCTCGCTTCGATGCAGTTAGTACCCGGCTCAACGAATCTAGCCAGATCGCCTTCGACAACAACGACGACGGTTGAATCGGAGAAACGATTGGCAGCTCGGGAATCAACCTGCTCCCAGTCGGACTTTTGATAATCAAACAGTTCGATGGTCTGGTTCACACGGGAACGGGCAAAAACAGAGCCTTTCAAAGTTACCTCGAACAGTGCGGGAATAGTAACGGGGCTTATGGCTTTGACTTCAAACTCAGTTCGCGAAAGTAAGTCAAAGGAATTCCGCTGAATCGATAAGTCGACGTTTTCGTTTCTGGCCAGGGATGTCACGTCACCCTCAACAAATGTGCCACGGGTTACGAGGACCTGGTCCGGCACGATGGTGCAAGGAATGGCGCTTTGATTTAACAGCACCGACACATCATCAGATCCGTAATTGGCTGACACCAGGTCCAATGCTCCATCACCGTTGAAATCACCTGACGAAGTCGAAAGCGGCTCCCACCTGCAGGAAAATCCGACCAAGGGAGCAAACGATCCGTCACCATTTCCAAACAGGATTGAAACGTTGTCAGAATCAAAATTTCCAACGAACGGAAGGCTCGTTGTCACAAGGTCAACAACGCCATCACCGTTGAAGTCACCACCAGACAGGCTGGTGGGCAACACCCCCGTTGCAGACCGTTGTTGAGGCAGAAAAGTGCCATCGCCGACTCCGGCAAGAAAGGAGACGTCACTGTCGCTGTAGTTCGATGTTGCGAGGTCGCAAATTTCATCTCCATCAAAGTCAAACGCCACGATGGCGAAAGGTGCGTTTCCCGTATCGACTTGCATAGGCACATCAAAAGCTCCGCCCCCGAGACCTATTAGAACGGTTACTCCATCTACTCCGCAGGAAGCAACGTCTATATGAGAATCGCCGTTAAAGTCGGCCAGGGCCAGATTACTGGCGAACTTCTGCAATCCGATGCTTTGCGCTGCACCAAATGTTCCATCGCCGACACCGGTATGCAAAGCAAGCCCTTCTTTCCCGGCGGTGACCAGGTCGACGATGCCGTCACCGTTTAGATCGGCCGAAGCAATCTCTCTCGGACGATATGAAGTCGCAAAGTCTCCGTGGTCTGAAAATGTGCCGTCACCAATTCCCAGAAGAACAGTGATGTCATTTGAAATGTAGTTGACTGTCGCCAGGTCGACGATATTGTCTCCGTTGAATTCGCCCGCGATTAAGCCCCAGGGACTAATGCCGACCCCGAAAGTTCCCGGTTCTGAGAATGTGCCGTTACCGAAACCCAGCATAACAGCCACGTCATTCGAGACGTCGTTGGCCGTTGCGATATCGTCATTTCCGTCTTGATTAAAGTCCGCAACTATCACGTCGAAACAACCATCGCCGGCATCGAAGCCTCGTGGAGCCGCAAGTGTGCCGTCGCCGTTTCCACGTAATACAGATACATCGTTTCCCCAGCGGTTTGCTGTTGCGACGTCTATGACTCCATCAAGATCGAAGTCATCCAGAGCGATCTGGTATGAAAAATACCCCGATGCAAATTTCAGAGGAGCTGCGAAAGTTCCATCTCCAAAGCCAATCAAGACCGTGACATCATTTGTAACCAGATCATCGACGCCGTCACCGTTCATGTCTGCAACGCGCACCGAAACCGGATAATACCCTGCCGGGAATGATTGCGGCCCCGTAAAACTCCCGTTTCCGACGCCAATTAACACTGAAACTGATCCTTCAATGCTATTGGCAACAACCAGATCGGTAAGTCCATCTTCGTTGAAATCATCAGATTCCAATGACCATGGATCATCACCGCCCCAAAAATCGATCGAACTTCCGAATGTGCCGTCGCCTGCACCGATCATCACTGAAATATCATCTGATTCGCTGTTTACTGTGGCCAGGTCAATGACTCCATCGTTGTTGAAATCGCCCGATGCTAGAAAACGTGGGCCGTCGCCGACTGAGTAGGGGACATAAGATTGAAACGAACCATCTCCAACGCCCAGCAGCACGGACACGGAGTCGGAATTCAAGTCCGCAGTAGCAATATCATTGATCCCGTCGCCATTCAGATCTTCCGAAATAACTGATTCCGGTGCCTCGCCGGTTGAGTATTCGTTTGGTGTTCCGAAAGTGCCATCGCCATTGCCGAGGAGTACAGAAACTCCATGCCCTGCGACATTCGTTGCTACAAGGTCTATAAAGCCATCACTGTTAAAGTCACTTACGCCTACCGAACTCGGGCTGGCAGTGCTTACTGACATCGCTGGAAGGAAGGTTCCATCTCCAGCCCCCAGTACGACTGACAGATCATCAGAAGAACGGTTGGCCGTGACAAAATCTACGATGCCATCCCGATTGAAGTCACCTGTAGCAATAGAAAAAGGGGCAGCGCCAACCGGATACCTGTTATTCCCTTGAAAGACTTGTGTGTTGTCTTCAGCGCAAACAGTGCGCTCAAAGTTGCAGAGAAAAGCAACACAGAACACCATGAGCATCCTGCTGTATAGATAGTGCATGTCATTCCCCGAAAAAAGCTCCTGGTTTAGAGCGTAGACCACTCTGCGGATGTAGCCACTCTGTAGCGTTAAACCGTCGAAGTCAAACCAGCATATCTATTCTTGTCGTTCCGTCGGTAAATTTTTGCGGTGCAAATCATTAGTTGTCCCCATTTTCACCGCCGAAACTCACTGTAAAGCCAATTTAATTGTTCGATTTGTTGCTCAACGCAGGTGAGTGTTTGGCCTGCTCGTATTCCGGCCAACTGAAGGAAGATTCCAAGCCTGCCAGTCCTTTGGTTCAGCGGCCGATTGTCCAAAGGAACTGGTCTGAATTAGATGAGAACTGCTGGCGCTGGTTTATAGATCGGTAGCGAATTCTGGCTTCTATTGCTCTGGTCCCCGGCTCAACAAATCTTGCCGGGTCGCCTGCGGGGATCACTGTCACCGTAACATCCGAAAGTCGATTGGCTGGCCGGGAATCCACCGTTTCCCAGCTTGCGGAATGAAAGTCGTAAAGTTCGATTGTCTGCGTAACGCTGGAGCGCGCGAACGCGCTGTCGCCAGCGCGTTTCTGTTGGGTTCATCCAAAGAAAAAGGACTCATGACTATTTCAGTCGTGAGTCCCTCTATTTAGTGCGGATGAGAGGATTTGAACCTCCACGCCCTTGCGGGCACTAGAACCTGAATCTAGCGCGTCTGCCAATTCCGCCACATCCGCTCGATATTGCTGTCTTGGACAGGTCAACTGTTATACGAAAACAGGTTGCCTATCTTCAAGTGCAAGTCTCCAAATCAATCGTATTTCCAGCAGCCGGGCGTCACATCTGAATTGCTGGTCGTATTGCTGAACTTACATGCGAGATTTTCTGTCACTGCCTATCTTGAGAGGCTTCGCGGCAGGGCTGGGCCGATTCAGACCGAGGAGCCCCAGTGGTCCTAAGCGGCCAATTGCTGTGGATAGACATCGTGTCAGCAGTCAAAGGTTCGCGTATCCTTGATGTATTGTTGGAGTATGGCGCGAATTGAGTCGGCTTTTTGATTCAACAACATTCTTGAGCCAGCCACCAAATCCAGAGCTACGCAGACCGCAATGACGCCCGAACAGTTCGCAATTGACGTAACCCGCAAACTACAGCAAGCCGGTTTTCAGGCTTTGTTTGCCGGCGGATGCGTGCGGGACGAACTGCTTGGCCGGATTCCCAAAGACTATGACGTCGCCACAAACGCAAGGCCTGACGAGGTCCGTGAAGTTTTCGGCAAGAAGAAAACGATCGCCATCGGCGCGGCGTTCGGCGTGATCACGGTAATCGGCCCCAGATCAGCCGGGCAGATCGAAGTTGCGACTTTCCGGCGCGACGGCGACTACCACGATGGGCGGCGACCGGATTCGGTCGAATACACCGACGCACGCGAGGACGCGCTACGACGTGACTTTACGATAAACGGAATGTTCTATGATCCTGTCTCCGAAAGTGTCATCGACTACGTTGGCGGGCAGGAGGACCTAGAGCTGCGCCGAATTCGTGCGATCGGAAATCCACATGAACGAATCGACGAAGACAAACTGAGGATGCTGCGCGGAGTGCGCTTCGCCGCTACCTACGAGTTCGAACTCGATGATGAAACGCTGGCTGCTATTGAGCAACACGCGCACGAGATCAAGGTTGTCAGTCCGGAGCGGATCGGCAATGAACTGCGTCGGATGCTGGGTAGCCATAACAATCACGTCGCGCTGAGGCTGCTGATTGAATCACGGCTCTGGGCAGAAGTCTTCATAGGCGCTCTTGAAGCAGAAGTCGACCTGATCGAAAACAGATCGGCAGTTGAATCGCTTGAGCGGTTGAAGTCGCCGGCGTTTCCAGCGGCTGTTGCAACGATTCTGCTCGAGATGGTTCCTGAGTTGATGGTTAGCCCGAGCAGCACAATCGAACGCCTTAAAGACGTCTGGCGTCTGACAAACAGCGAGGTTAACGCGACCAGCTGGCTATGTGCCAATATCTCAACAGCTCGCGATGCCGCCCGTATGCCCTGGCCGGATGTACAGCCTGTTCTCATCCATGAACTTGCACCGGAATTGCTGCGGTTAGCCGACGCTATTTTTCCAGAGAACGACGGTACGGCGTTCTGTCGTGAACGATTGGAATGGTCCAGAGAGAAGCTGAATCCGGAACCACTGGTTAACGGTGGCGATCTGAAAAATGCGGGGGTCACTCCCGGGCCGATGTTTAAACAGGCGCTGGATATGATTCGAAGAAAACAGCTGGACGGCGAGATAGCAACCCGCGAGGAGGCTCTGGAGTTCGCTCGCGCATTTTCAGCGGACTAGAGCGAGGGTAATTGCGAGAAGAATAGTAGTTGCGAGAAGAAATGAGTAGTTGCTCGAAGAGTAGAATCGCAGACGGGTAGCTGGTTCACGCCATCGAGTCTATTTCTCCGGATTTTGAGATACCTTTGACACAATGTCTTCTACACCAAGGTAGACGACTTTATTTGACCCTCTTTCCGCAAATTACGGGCGTATCCATGGCGACTCGATTTTCAGTCCGGGCATTGATTGCCGCGTTTTTATTCTCACTCTCATCATCAGCTCCACTGTCGGCTCAGGAAGACTGGCCGAACTGGCTTGGCGAATCAGGAACCGGCGCAATCACAGATTCCAATCTGGTCGAGGAGTTTTCTGAAGACGGCCCACCCGTCGTATGGCGACAGCCGATCGGCCCGGGGTACACAGGACCGTCGGTCGAGAACGGCAGGCTCTTTGTGATGGACAGGACTGATGAGAACGGCGACGGTATCGCGCTGGAAAATGGAAACCGTGAAGGGCTCGACGGCGGTGAGCGTGTCATGTGCCTGGACGCAAATACCGGTGAAGAAATCTGGTCTCACAATTATGACTGCCCGTACACGATTCAGTATCCCAACGGTCCGAGATGTACCCCGACCTGCGACGGCGACCACGTCTATACCCTTGGTGCTATGGGGCATCTGATCTGCTTCAAATCTGAAAACGGCGAAATCGTCTGGGAGAAAAACCTGGCGGATGAGTACGGCGCAAAGCCACCGATCTGGGGCTACGCTTCACATCCTGTTGTCGATGGTGACAACCTGCTCGTTCCAGCGGCAGGGGAGGGGAGTGGCGCAGGTGTCGTTGCGCTGAACAAGATGACGGGAGAAGAGATCTGGCGCGCGGTTGAGACAGTGGATGTCGCCTATGCTCCACTTGTGTTCTACGAACATGAAAACGAACGTCAGCTGATCTTCTGGCATTCGGACGGAATTTCATCGCTGAATCCGGAAACCGGGGAAGAGTTCTGGAATGTTAAATTCCCCGAAGAAGTAAATCCATCAAACACCTCGATCACCACTCCGGCGATCATCGACGACTTGTTGATGATCAGCGAATTCTACAAGGGTGCGATCGTCATTGAGCTGGACTCGAATCCGCCTGCTGCACGCGAACTCTGGCGGACCTCAAAACAGCCGGCTGCAAACGCGGAGTCGCTAAACTCATTGATGTCTTCGCTTGTCCATAAAGACGGATACGCATATGGCGTCACAGGACTCGGCCATTTCCGCTGTCTTGAAATCGAAACGGGTGACATGCAGTGGACTGTTGATGACTGGATGGAGCCGGGCGAGAGACCGGTCATGTTTGCCACGGCATTTCTGTTCGAGAACGAAGGCCGCTACTTCGTGTTTAACGACATCGGCGAGTTGATGATCATCAAGCTCAGCCCTGAAGGCATGGAAGAGATTTCAAGGGCGAAGATCCTTGAGCCGACCTCGGTCGCCAGGGGACGTCAGGTGGTCTGGTCACATCCTGCAGCCGCCGGTGGCATGATGTACCTGCGCAATGACGCCGAAATTGTCTGCCTCGATCTGCGAAAGTAGAAAGTCGAGATTCGAACAGGAGGAATCGGAGTTAACGGAGGAGTTGTAGAAATTAGCCAGCAATCGTCTTCGATGCGGCTAACCGCTTCGCGACTCTCTCTGTTCCTCTGTTTACTCCTGTATGCAAACTGGCCCGATCCGCGCTTTGTAAGCGTTAGTCAGTCATGTTTGCATCAGCTTCGACATCAACGTTCCAGAAATCGGTGATGACTTTCCAGGTTTCCTCCGGTGTCTCGCAGAACTGGAACAACGAGAGGTGACTGTCGTTGATCACGCCTTCATCGGCAAGGTATTGGAAGTTGATAATGTTCTTCCAGTACTCGCTGGCGTACAGGATGATGGGAATCTTCTGCATCCGGCCGGTCTGCCGGAGCGTAAGTGTTGTGAACAGTTCGTCCAGTGTTCCGAATCCGCCCGGGAAGCAGACCAGTGCTTTCGCCCGTAGCAGAAAATGCATCTTACGGATGGCAAAGTAGTTGAACTGGAAACAGAAGCCGGGCGTGATGTACGCATTCGGCTGTTGCTCGAAAGGCAGCGTGATATTAAGCGCGAGCGATTTGCCACCCGCTTCGTAGGCACCACGGTTGGCGGCTTCCATAATTCCAGGGCCGCCTCCGGTTTTGATGATGAATTCGCCATCACGGAAATTCTTGTTGTAGTCGGTAACGATGCGCGCAAATTCGCGACATTCCTCGTAGTAGCGGCTTTTTGCATCCACGCGTTGTGCAATTTCCAGTTCGCGCACCGCGGCTTCGTCGTCAGGATTTTTACTGACAGCTTCTTCAGCAGCCTTAAGTCTTGGCCCGGCGACATCCGCAGGCGTGACCTGGGTTCCTCCGAATACAACGACCGTTGACTTGATGCCTGCTTCGTCGAGCATCATTTCGGGTTTGAGCAACTCCAGCTGCAGACGCATCGGACGCATGTCCTCGGCCTGCAGATAATCTGTGTCGATGTAGGCCAGCCGGTAGCTGGGATGCTCCATGATTTCCTGAAGCCGGTCATCGAGTCCGCTGTTGCTGTAAAGTTCGTCGCTCATGGTTCCCTCTTAACTCAAACGCCTCACCTCAGAGTGAGGCGAAAACTAACAAAAGCAGGGCGATATTCTAGGTTGACCGCCGGAAACCTGAAATACGGCTCAAGAGGTTGCGGGAGCCAGAAGCGCAAGGATTTTCGGCACAAAAATAATTGCCGCAGTTATGGCTGATCCGACAGCCATGAGCAGAACGCCTGTAGAGGCGATGTCTTTCGCTTCACCGATGAGCTGGTCTTTTTCAGGCTCAACACGATCGGCAAGGCGTTCAATTGCCGTGTTAAGGCATTCTGCACCGAGAACCATGCTGATACAGATCGTTAACGCAATCCATTCGGATGACGAAACCTGAAAATAGACGCCGGCGATGACCACGGCCAGCATTGCGAAGACATGGATCACCATGTTGCGCTCGCTGGAGACAACAAGGTGGAACCCGCGGATTGCGTTCACAAAGCTGGCATAGAGACTTGGCGATTTCATTCCGACATGATAACCACCGCTGTGAATTGCTGAAGCGCTGGACTTTAGCCGGTCACAACTTTAGAGGTAGCTGGAAAGCGGTCCGCCAGAGGCCGCTCTCGCGTCTACTTTGCGGGTAACCTCAGGATCCTCGATTAGAGGTGGAGCATGATGAGGCTTGATTCTCGCATCAATGACCAGTGAGCCACGGCATCCCCAGTGCTTGTTGACGATCGAAGACTCGATGCCGCTGATGTCAGTCGCCGGGTTGCTGCGCGTAAAAGTGACCCAGAGAAAGTTGTTGAGGGTCCGGGCCGTGAATTCACTGTCATCTACCAGCAGGATCAGGGGGAACTGGTTGATGGAGGCACCGGCATCGAACGCCTCGCAAAATCGTTCAAGGGATGGATCGGTTCTAGTGCCATCAGATGGCGCAAATTCCGGAGCGTTGATCGCAAGAATTCCGGGCTGGCAGACGCTAGGATTGCTGAAGCCGTCAGGGAGACGCAAGTCAGAGGGCACTGAATCCGGGAGTTCACGGATCGCCGGGCCGGCAGCCGCAACGACGACCTTCGAACCCGTGTTGAAACCACTGCCTGAATAATCGAGTGTGTCGATGGTTGTGCGTGTGTGAAAGTGCAGGTCGCGCCTCCAATCAACGCGTTGAAGCATGAAACGGAAGACCGCGCCGATGTCCTCGACGTCCAGTTCAGGCTCGCACGCTTCGTCGATAATCCACAGATATTTCGCCAGCGACATCTGCCCCTGACCAAGAATCGCACACGCCTGGGTCAGCAGTTCCTGCGGCGCTGTCGTCGGTTTGTAGGGCACATAGCGCTCGCTGCCGATTGCCAGAAGAAGCGGATGAACACCTGACGCGTCAACGGCATTAACGGCTTTTACGCCCGGGAGCACCGTTGGAATCACAGGTCCGGTAAGTTCATGAATCAACTCACCGAATGTTGTGTCTTCCTGGGGTGGCCGACCGACGACGGTAAACGGCCATATCGCACCATCACGGTGATAAACCTTGTCAACGTTGAGAACAGGGAAGTCATGGGTAAGACTGTAGTAGCCCAGATGGTCGCCGAACGGACCCTCGAGCATCTGACGTTCGGGATCCACAGTTCCACTGATCACGAAATCTGCATCGGCATAAATTCCAATCGATCCGTTCACCGAGGCCATTGGAATCCGGTGTCCGGCCAGCGCGCCGGCGAACGTCAGTTCGGACATGCCTTCGGGCAGGGGCATGACAGCGGCAACGGTCATCGCCGGATTTCCACCGACGAAGATATTCACACGGAACGGTTTACCGGCATCGATGGCCGCGCGATGATGCACTCCGATGCCACGATGAATCTGATAATGCATCCCGACCTGAGCTTCAGGGTCGTACTGGTTGCCTGAAATCTGGATCCGGTACATGCCCATATTGGACTTCATCAACCCCGGAGCGCGCACGTCTTCGGAGTAGACTTGCGGCAGGGTAACGAATGCGCCTCCGTCGTCCGGCCAACATTTGAGTTGTGGCAGCTCGGGCAGGCGACAGGTGTTTTTCAAGACCGCGCCGCTTCGCTTTTTCTTCGGCTGCATCTG
>JBCCFB010000002.1:0-91116 GCA_039029995.1 Planctomycetota bacterium | reverse complement strand
GGCGCGGGCATCAGACTCTTGGACTGTGTTGTTCGACTCGGCTCCAGCCGAGTCGGGGAAGCTGCCCGCGGATCTCGCGGGAAGCGACCTGGTCGAAAAACTACCAGTCCTGTTCCGAACTATCCGTTCAAAGAAGTTGTCTCCCGACCAACTCGATGAGCTGATAGAGCAGATCAAGGAAACATAAGATCGAAGTTGAATATCTACCCGTAGATAGGATACGGGAATACGCTGAACAGTTTCAAAAAGAATACAATTTAGCTCGGAAGATACCTGTCCCGATCGACGCAATCGCTGAATTCGGTTTCGAGATAGACATCATTCCGGTTCCTGGGCTTCAACAAAACTACGACGTCGTCGCGTTTCTGAGTAAAGACCTGACGGAGATCAGAGTCGACCAGTATGTATTCAACCATGTTCCGCCCCGTTACCGCTTCAGCATAGCTCACGAGCTAAGTCACGTCGTTTTACATTCGGAGTTCATACAGAACGCCGACTTCCAAAGTGTGGACGAATGGAAGCAGTATATTGAGAGCGGAATAACCGAAAAGGAATACAGCTGGTTAGAGTGGCAGGCGGACATGCTCGCCGGCATGATGCTGGTTCCTCTTCCCGAGTTGCAGTCAAGGTTCAAGGAAGCAGTGCGTCGCGCCGAAAGCGAAGGGCTCGAGATCACGCCCGACGGCCCGGCGATGGCATACATATCGTCGTGGCTCGGCAGAAACGTTTTCGAAGTATCCCAGCTGACGGCTGAGATCCGCATAAAAAACGAATCGCTCTTTCATATTCTGTAATGACAACGTTGCGATACGCGTCAGCCGGACCGTCTGCGGCTTCCTGCGAAGAACCGTTCGACTATCGACACAATCTCTAACCGGTACGTACCGAATCCGCGAATCGTACCGCGTCATTTCTCGACGATTAGCCGCGTCTTGCAACACGCGTGACAGCGCATTACCTTGCGTTTCTAAAGATAAGACGGGTTTCGTCGTATTTTCAAAATCAAGTTCCCTTTGGGAGTGGAGGTTCAAGTCCTCTCACCGGTACTTGCTCAAAGAGCACATACAAGCCTGTGGAAGCAATTTCATTGCTTTCGCGGGCTTTATTTGATAGCTGCTCGATGTCGCGCTCGCGTGTTGCTCTGGATCTTCGCGTCAGCCGCTTCGTCTTGAGCTTGGCAACGGTATGTTCTCACCTGATCGGGACAACATTTCCTGCCGCTGCCGAAGAAAAATTGAACAGTCAACAGCAGGTGTGCTGCGCGTTCAGATTTCACGAGACGAGAAAAGGCGCGCTAACCGGCTACCTCATCGCAATCACGATGCAAAATGATCACAGGGCAGCAGCAATTCGGCTGAGCGACATCAGCTCAGAATTTGGCGCTCAGTCTAATTTGACGGCAGCACCAGATGAGCCAGCGATGCAAAAAGTATTGTTGCCGCAGCGCCGATCAACGCATACCAGGGCCATGCAATTGAGATTCCAATACCGGGCAGGATGAATTTCACGGCGATCAGTATCAAGGACGCCGCTGCCAGTCCAGCGATCGCTCCTCGCTGACGGCAAGCCGGATTGATGCGGGCGAGTGTGAACAGGCCCAGTAACAGCCCGACAGTCATTCCGGCAATTCCCAGCACTTCATTGACTACGCTACGAGTTACGCCGGATGCCGCCATTGCAATTGCCATCTGAATCACCCCGAAGATAGCTGTCCAGGTTCGACTCTGACGCAGCAGATGTTGTGATGAATCGTCGCCTGACTTGATGAAGTCGTTTACAACAACCGTCGCAGATGAATTCAGCGAACTAGACAGCGTTGACATCGCGGCTGCGAAGACTCCGGCCAGGATGAGGCCGATGAGCCCAACTCCCGCGGGCAGTTCTTCAACAATGAAAGTGGCCAACACCCGGTCACCAGCCATGCCGCTGGTATCGATTCCGGAAAATTTGGGGAGGCTGTAGTATGCCGCAAGCGCGACACCCAGAAAGAGAAAGAACGCAAACTGGATGCAGACCACAAATCCACTCGTAACCAGCGCAGCTGAAGCATGTTTGCGGGACCTCGCAGCGAGGTAACGCTGCACAAGCATCTGATCGACGCCATGTGTTCCTAGAGTCAAAAAGATGCCGCCGATCAACCCCGCCCAGAAGGTATACGGATTCGACCAGTCGAAGCTGAAGTCGAGGACCTTGAACCGTTCTGTTTCGCGGCCGAATTCGACAATGCTGTTCCAGCCTTCAGGCATACGTCCGGCGATTACGACAGCAATCAGGACTCCGCCCAGCATGTAGACCAGCAGCTGCAGACAATCGTTCCAGATGACGGCCTTCATCCCGCCGAACAACGTGTAGGCAATCGTAAGGATTCCGATGATCACGATGCTCCAGCCAAGAGAGATATCGAACATCGCTTCCAGAACAAGGGCTGTCAGGAACAGTCTTAATGCGTCACCGAAGTTTTCTTGCCAGTAGGAATATGATCGAGGCAACTCGTTTTGTCTCGACGCCGAAATGATGCTCGAGCAGCTCGTAGGCCGAGAAGATTGTTCCCTGGAAATAGCCGGGCAGGAGCAACAGCGTGACGAGAAAACGACCTGCGATATAACCGAAAGTCAGTTGCAGGAATGTCATATTGCCATCGGCGGCGAAAGCAATTCCCGGGACGCTGAGAAAGGTAACCGTGCTGGTCTCAGTGGCGACAATCGAACCGAGAATCGCCCACCACGGCATGTCCCTGTCGCCGAGCAGGTAGGATTTCAGGTCTCTGGAACCTCTGCCAACCCGGAAACCTAGGGCTACAACCAGGGCCAGATAGCCAAGGAAAACAATGAGGTCGACAACTTCAATTGGCAAGTTCAAAATTGATGCTCGCGACGTTGGCGATGATCCGGCTGGCTAATTGGTAATGAGTCACTTTCTGGCTGCCCCATTGTGGCGCTCCAGTCCCGGGGTCACAAGTTTATCCGGTCGTCATTGGCGAACCGGCTGACATGGCTATTGGCTTACTGCCAGTAGAGGCGCGTTGCGCTTCACTTTGAAGAGGATACGGGTGAAGAGGATTCGGGTTTCACGTTCCGTTTAGAGAATTCAATTGTCGATACGTACAACCGAACAACGCAATCCGGCGTCCGCCAAACTGGACAGCATGTCGGCGATCGAGATCGTCCGCCTGATGAACACGGAAGATCAAAGCGCGGTGGCGGCTGTCGGTAGTGCATCGGAGTCAGTCGCGAAAGCAATGGAGGTGGTTGCTGCTGCCTTCCGTTCTGGTGGTCGCCTCATCTATGTCGGTGCAGGGACGTCGGGGCGACTGGGTGTGCTCGATGCGTCCGAGTGTCCGCCGACGTTCAACTCGGATCCCGGTCAGGTGATCGGAATCATTGCCGGCGGAGAAAAAGCCCTGACGCATTCGATCGAAGGCGCCGAGGATTTTCCGGAGCAGAGTAAGGAAGACTTGCAAGCCGTCAATATGACTTCTAACGATGTGCTAGTTGGGATCGCAACCAGTGGGCGCACACCTTATGTCCTGGGAGCAATCGAGTATGGCAAGTCCCTTGGGTGTACAACCATCGGGATCAGCTGCAACGCGGGCTGTGAACTTGAGCAGCTAAGTGATATCGCAATTACCGCCGTAGTTGGGCCGGAAGTCGTCAGCGGTTCAACTCGATTAAAGGCGGGAACAGCGACCAAGTTGATTTTGAACACGTTGACGACGGGAGCCATGGTTCTGGTCGGAAAAACCTATGGCAACCTGATGGTGGATCTGCGGGCCTCGAATTCAAAACTCGTAGACCGGACACAGCGCATCGTTTCAGAGCTGACTGGACTATCTCGCGACGAAGCGATCTCGCTTTTGAAACGTTGCGATGGCGAGTTGAAAAAGGCCGTTGTGGCGCAGCTGGCTGACTGTACTGCGGACGAAGCGAGAGTTCTGCTTGACGGGGCAGACGGACACTTGCGCCGCGCGATTGAGGACACTGGTGAATCGCCGGCCAAGGGAGCCTAGCCATGGCTGACAACGATTCGACAGCTGCCCCACGGTTTTTGCTGGGCGTCGATGGAGGAGGATCAAGAACCGTTGCGGCGATCGCTCGACTTGAATCGGAAGGATCAGCGCCTCGGGAGATCGCGCGTGCAAGTTCCGGCGCAGGTAACCTCGTAACGTGTAGCAATGCCAGAGAGCACGTACTCGAAGCAATCAGCCGTGCACGCGTTGCCGCCGCCAGACAACTAGGCGGGGACTTCACTGTCGGCTCAGCCTGCCTTTGTCTGGCAGGTATCGCGCGAGATGCAATTCTGCGTGACTGGCAATACTGGGTCAGCAGTCAGTCCTTCGCGGATCAGATTCGAATTGCCGATGACGTGGAACCTGTGTTGCGCTATGGCAATCCAGATGAGCCGGCGCTTGCGGTGGTTTCCGGTACGGGCTCAATCGTCGTGGGTCGTGACAAAGATGGAAACCGGATTCGTTGTGGTGGCTGGGGGTCGCGAATTAGCGATGAAGGCAGCGGGTATCACATTGCAACGGAGGCGCTTCGATGTGCGGGCCTTCATGAGGACCGGCGTTCTTCGTTTCCTTCCCTGCACGCCGCCGCTTTGGATCATTTCGACGAAGTGAAATTCACGGACTTGATTCCGCAACTGGAATCCAGAGGTCGCCGTGAGATAGCAATGTTTGCCAGGCGAGTCGTTGAGCTGGCCGAACAACAAAGCGAAGAAGCTGGTGAAGTTCTTCAGGGTGCTGCTCGGCAACTTGCTGAGCTGGTAACAGATGTTGCGCGGCAGATAGACCCAGGCTGTGGGGGTTTTCACGTTGTGATGGCGGGTGGAGTCCTGTGCAACTCGCAAACATTGCGTGAATTGCTTACGAAGGAGCTAAGCAAAGTGCCGGGCTTGCAACATTCATTCCAACTGGTTGATGATCCTGTTTCCGGAGCGTTGCTTCTTGCTGCTGACGAGAATGCCGGGCAAAAACGGTAAAGTGATCTTGTACGTCCACTCGGTTTATGACTAAGGCGCGAGATTAAAGGCCTGTACAAAGCCCCTGTCGATCGAAACTCACGGACTCACCGCTGAAGTCATCCCATCAACTGGCAGACTTTCTGCGTACGCACGTTGGCCTCGCCTGTGTTTTTACACCTGTAGGTCGGTTTCGTTTTATACTGCTGGGAATCCCTGCATCATTTTCCCGAGTTGACCTGTGAAGTATCTCGTTTGCTTTATTCTTGTCGTCGCTTCATTTGCGGGCATCGCTTCGAGCTTCGATGCGCCAAACGACAGGGCTGTGCCTGAATCTATGAAGGCGTCCGATGGAAAATCTGAGATCGACTTTAACCGTGACGTACGGCCGATCCTTTCTGACAGATGCTTCCTTTGTCATGGCCCGGATCAAGCCAGTTCTGAAGCAGAAGAAACGGATTTGCGGCTCGATGATCGGGATTCGGCGCTCGATTACGACGTTTTTGATTTCGACGACGTGGATGAAAGTGAGCTGATTCTTCGTGTGCTTTCTGATGATCCCGGTGACCAAATGCCACCTGAGGGCTCGGGCCGGAAGCCATTGACGGCTGATGAAGTGGATGTGTTGCGAAGGTGGATTGAGCAAGGAGCAGAGTACGACGAACACTGGGCCTATCAAACGCCTGTGCGCCCTGATGTGCCGCTGGTCAATGGCGATGTCGAGCCGTTCAATGAGATTGACTCTTTTGTGCTCAGCCGGTTGTCGGATGGAGGGTTGGCGCCTGCACAGCTCGCTGAGCGGGAAACTCTGATTCGGCGCGCTTCACTTGATTTGACCGGGTTGCCACCGACGGTTGAAGAAGTGGATGCATTTATCAACGATGCTGCGCCCATACAGGTCGCGTTTGAGAAAGTGGTGGATCGTCTGCTGGAGAGCGATGCTTATGGCGAACATATGGCGCGGTACTGGCTCGACGCGGCGCGCTATGCGGACACGAGCGGCTATCAATACGACCGCGAGAGGACTCAGTGGGTATGGCGCGACTGGGTCATTCATGCTTTTAATACGAACAAGCCCTTCGATGAGTTTACGATCGAACAGATTGCGGGCGACTTGCTGCCCGACGCGACTGATCAGACTCGACTGGCGACCGGTTTCAACCGGAACCATCCAATCACGATTGAAGGAGGCGTCATCGATGAAGAGTACCGAACGGAATATGTAATTGACCGGGTTGTCACGACAGGGACGGTCTGGCTCGGTCAGACGTTAATCTGCGCCCGATGTCATGATCACAAATACGACCCGGTTTCACAGCGAGACTTCTACAGCTTTTACGCCTACTTCAACAACGTTCCTGAAAGAGGGCTCAATGGATTTGATCCGCAATTGACGGTCGCTTCGCCACTCGCTGCGGATCAGGTCGAAAGACTTGCGGCTGAGGAAGCGAGGATCCGGCGGCAGCTCGCGAGTTCATTGAGTGAAGAACCGGTGCAGTTGTGGGAGCAGACACTTCTCGGCGCGTTACCCGAATGGAGCCCGGTCGAACCGGATGATGTGGTTTCGATCAACGGCGCGGAAGTCGAACGGCTTGAAGATGGTAGTGTTCTGATGAAAGGTCCGAACCCTGGCACAGACGACTACGAGATAACGTTTGAAATCTCAAGCGAGCTTTTTTCGATCCGGTTGGACGCGATCAGACATGAATCACTTACCGACGGCTCAACCAGCCGCGGCTCAAATGGAAACTTCGTGTTGACCGAGTTTGTTGTCGAAGTGGCAAACGATGCGGGTGAATTTGAACCAGTCACAATCGCCTCAGCTAGCGCGGACTATGAGCAAAACGGCTACGGGGTTTCTCAAGCGATTGACGGCGAACGCGATGGTAGAAAAGGCTGGGCGGTAGACGGGAATACGAAGAATGAAAACCGTTGGGCCGTGTTCGATTTGGCCGAACGAATTCCCGTGGGTTCAAAAATTCGCGTACGGATGTTCCAGCGCTGGGGGCAGTCGCATCAGATCGGTCGCTTCCGGTTGTCGGCTTCACCACAGCTTTCGATGGCACCCGAAATGGCGGAAATACTGAGTAAGCCGTCTGTTGAGCGGAGTGACCGGGAAAGCGACGAGTTGCAGGAGGTTCTTATTAGTTCGTTTGGAAATCCGGAGCACAGGCAGATTCTTGAGGAACTGAATTCCGTGATACAGCGACGCGCAGATGCCGAATCGTTTCCGGCAACGATGGTGATGAAAGAAATGGGTAACCCGCGAGAGGCGTACGTTCTTGAGCGAGGTGAATACGACAAGCCGAACGAAGATGTGCATTGTCCGCCCGGGGTTCCGGGAGCGATCGGCGAAGTAGGCGCTGATGCACCGGCTAACCGTCTGGGGCTTGCGCGCTGGCTGGTTTCCCGTGAACAGCCACTGACGGCACGCGTCACCGTGAATCGATTCTGGCAGCAGTTGTTTGGAACCGGGTTGGTGAAAACGAGTGAAGATTTCGGATTTCAGGGGGAGTATCCGAGTCACCCTGACCTGTTGGACTGGTTGGCAGTCGAGTTCATGGAAACGGGCTGGGATGTCAAACAAACGATGAAGTTGATCGTGATGTCGAGGACGTATCAGCAGTCTTCCCATGTCACGCCTGAGCTACTTGAAAAGGATCCGGACAACCGTCTTCTTGCGCGCGGACCATCATCGAGGCTCGACGGCGAAGTGATTCGCGATTGCGCTCTGGCGGTTGGCGGGTTGTTAGACCGGACGATCGGCGGCCCCGGTGTTTACCCGTATCATCCGGAAGGTCTCTGGCTGGAGATTAACAACCGCCCGAATTTTTCACGGGAGTATCCACATCAAAAAGACGTCGATCAGCATCATCGCCGCAGCCTGTACACGTTCTGGAAAAGAACGGTGACACCACCCTCGGTGGGAATGTTTGATGCCCCGAGCCGCGAGTATTGCGTTGTTCGTCGATCAAGAACCAATACACCTCTGCAAGCCCTGGTGATGCTGCACGATCCGCAGTTTGTGGAAGCTGCAAAATTTCTGGCGGCCCGAATGATCAACGAAGCCCCCGCTATCAACGAAGGCGGCGCCGAACCAGTTTCGCAAATCGAGTTCGGATTCCGGCTGTGCACATCGCGCAGACCGACGGAAGCCGAGCTCGCGGTCCTGACGGATTTGTTCGCAACGCGCCTCCGCCAGTATGAGGCTAGTCCAGAGCTCGCTGACGAAGTGCTCGCGGTCGGACTGGCCGGGCTGGAATCTGATAACAAGGCTGAGCTCGCTGCGATGACGCGGGTTGCTCAGACGCTATTGAACTTGAGCGAGTTTCTGACCAGAGAATAGAGCCGTATCGTCGTACCCGCGCATAGATTTCAAGTGGATCAATAATGAAACCGATTGACGAACTTCTGACCATTCAGGCCCGCCGCCAGTTCCTTGGCTCCTTCGCGCGAGTTGGAATCGGCGCCGCGGCTTTAGGGTCTTTACTGAGCGAAGCAGACGCAGGCTGTTTGAGCCCGGATGACAGTTCGCTGGCAATTGACAACGGCCCGGGGTACTCGCCAGGCAATCCGGGTCAGCCACATTTTCCGGCCAAAGCCAAACGTGTGATCTATCTCTGTCAGTCGGGAGCACCGTCCCAGATCGATACGTTCGATTACAAGCCGATGCTGGATGAACTCAATGGGCAGGACCTGCCCGACTCGATCCGTCAGGGCCAGCGACTTACCGGAATGACGTCCGGACAGTCCACTTTTCCGGCTGCCCGGACGATCGCTGAGTTCAATCAGCATGGCGAAAGCGGGCAGTGGATAAGCGATATGCTTCCACACCACCATAAGATTGCTGACGATATCTGTATCGTAAAATCGATGTACACCGAAGCGATCAATCACGATCCGGCCATCACTTTCTTCCAGACCGGGCATCAACAACCCGGCCGTCCATCTCTCGGAGCGTGGACCAGCTACGGCCTCGGCTCAGAGAGCGCCGACTTTCCAGCGTACGTTGTCCTGCTGGACAAGAACACTGATCCTCAGGCGCAGCCGGCATATTCGCGCCTGTGGGGCGCCGCGTTTCTGCCGGGCAATCACCAGGGCGTAAAACTGCGCAGCGGCGGTGAACCGGTTCTCTATTTGCAGGATCCAACCGGAGCATCGCTGGAAGACCGGCGTCAACTACTGGACGGTATCGCTCAGCTTAATGCCCTACACCGGCAACAGACCGGCGATCCTGAAATTGACACGCGAATTGCAGCCTATGAAATGGCCTATCGGATGCAGACGTCCGTGCCGGAGTTGACCGATACATCTGACGAACCGGAATCAACGTTCGAGCTTTACGGTCCGGATGCTCATGTGCCCGGCACTCATGCGGCGAACTGCCTGCTCGCGAGGCGACTTGCCGAACGCGGAGTCCGGTTCATCCAGATCTATCATCGCGGATGGGATCATCACTCAGGTCTACCGGAGCGGCATCCGAGGATCGCAAAAGAAGTCGACCAGGGATCAGCAGCCCTCATTCAGGATCTTAAACAACGAGGCATGCTGGAAGACACTCTCGTGATCTGGGGAGGTGAATTCGGCCGGACGGTTTATCGCCAGGGCGGAAATGAAAACAACTTCGGACGGGATCATCACCCGCGATGCTTTTCAATCTGGATGGCCGGCGCAGGGGTAAAGCCCGGCTTCAGCTGGGGAGAGACTGACGACTGGTGCTACAACGTTGTCCGTGACGGAGTTCATGTCCACGATTTGAATGCGACGATCCTGCATCTGCTGGGAATGGACCATGAACGGCTGACCTATCGTTTTCAAGGTCGCGACTACCGGCTGACGGATGTACACGGAGAAGTAGTCCACGGGATATTGAGCTGATGTAGAGTCAGGATCGTAGTAATTCGACGGCTGGAGCCAACGAAAAAAGCCCGCGCTGCTGCGCGGGCTATTTCAGTTTGTTTTCGCGTTTTCTGACCCTAGTTTTCCGGCTGGCTTTCGTCGATCGTCTTTCGCGTTGTCATAGAGTCATCGCATAGTTCGACGATCACATTGGCCCCTGGAAATACGTCCTGTTCCAGGAGAGTCTCAGTGGCGATCCACGATGCGTCCAGATCATCTGTTTCATACGCGATCGGCTGAGCACACATGCGGTAGAGGTAGTCGTCTCCACGTTTGTCGAGCTGGAATGTGATTTCCTGAGGAGTTTCGGCCGTCAAAGACTCAACGAATTCAACAAGTTTCTGAGCTTCCGCTTCCGTTACATTTTCGGTGTAGTAGACCTCGCTGTTATTGACTTCGATACATTCGCCCAGGTTCGGCGCAAAGATCATCACAGCAACGACTAGCAGTGAAACAAGCCCGGCCCCGGTTGCAAGCATGCCTGCAGCTAGATAAATCAAAATTCTCATTCTTCTCTCCGATTTGTCTGGTGGTGGTTGGTGTCTTTGATGGCTTCAACGCCATCCATACAGACAAAGCGGAGGGCTGTGACATCTGTTACAGCAAGTTCAGCCCCGAATTCGAGAAATTCGAGCCCTGAGTTGACGAAGGGTTTGCCCTGATATCCATACCAATCGTTTGCCGGAACCGTCGATTCATCGCAGGGTTTACGTGACACGTTTTGTCTTGAAACTGCCGCTCGCGCTTCCTGTCTGCCAGTCGATTGCCAGCGAGGCTTCTTGAATCAGCGGAGTTTTCGCTTTAGCCACAAAAAGGCATGATCAGCCGATGCGAACAAGGAGGCTCATCCTTGAACAAAGTCCGGAACAGATTTGCTGTATTAGCCGTATTGATTGCCGCGCTACCGTCCTGGGTGGATGCTCTGCCAGCCTGGATAAAAAATGGACAGCCGGAACACATTCCAGTACAGAACTCAGCACAGGACTTGGGACCCGAACCGACTGAGAACAAGGTGCAGTTCGTTGATCGCATGACCTTCAATTCGATTGGTCGTCCCATTCCGAAACTTGATATCCGGATTGCCGATCATCTGCGGCTCATCGCACAGTCCATGGAAAGCACGCGTTCGCTCGCACGAGGCAGACACGATGCCGCCTGGACAAAGGGCGGGGAGAATCTTGAGGAGCTGCGCGCACTCATTGAAGCCGATCTCGACTGGCTTGAGATTCAGTCGGAGTCGGCATATTCCCAGCATGAGCTGCGTGTCGCAATTGAAATCGTCGAGAAAGCAATCGTTGATGATTCCGCAGCCGGAAGCATTGAGATCGAATATTTCAACGATCTTGTTGACCAGATGATGGAACTGGATATTCCACGCGAACGTACGCTCGAACAAAGATGGCGCACGGCGCAGGGACTTGCTGCACAGGCGATTCCACGTGACGAGCGTCAACACAAAGTCTGGGGAGAAGCCGTAGCTTTTTACATCGAAGATGAAACGATCGCAGTCATCGGCTCGGTCGAGACTGCCTCTCGCGCCGGCGGTGACAGCTCCTACGATTACGGAACTGTGATCATTGATGGAGTTGTGAAGTGTGCGAAACTCGGAGATACCGTCGCCTGGCCGAACCGTAAGCTCCGTGGAGACTGCCTCGAAACGTTCCTCGCTGCTGAAGAACAGTTCGACCATGCTCTGGCAAGTGAGCGGCGACTTGCAGCAGAGTGGCAGGCACGCCGTGATGCGATAAGTGCATTGATTGAAACTACCGAGTGAGGCGGCGCCATGACGAAGTCCGGTTATGCGGATTGTGAGTCCGCGGTATCGCGGGATGTTGTCGCAATTCCAGCCATTCGCCTTCGTTAATTGACCTAGGTTTTAGTCGTGAGATCTTTCTGCGCGCGAAATCCGCATTTGCGACGCGCCCGAATCGTCGAAAACTTGCGCAGGCAAAGTTTTGCCGGTGGAATTGAAAATGAAAAAACCAATCGAAGACCGTAGTCCGGAAAACGCGAACAAGCACGATGTGGATGATCAGCCGCGTCTGAAGTTCAATCCAGAACAGCTTGAGCAGCGGATCATGTATTCTGCAACCCAGTATGGTTGTGACTTGACGATCGATTTGCCGGCTGATGGTGATATCTATGTAGGTGGAGACGTCTCTGAAGCCATCAACGGCGGTTCCGGAAAAGATTTTATCTTCGGTCGAGGCGGCGATGAACTACTTCGTGGACTTGGCTCGGATGATTTGCTGAGCGGCCAGTCCGGTGACGATCTGCTGCTTGGTGGATCGGGCAAAGACGAACTCCTTGGTGGTACCGGCAACGACCGGCTTTCCGGCGGATCCTCAGCCGACGTCCTGCGTGGCGGAACGGGCGCAGACGTCCTTCAGGGCGGAAGCGGGGCAGACGAACTCTACGGCCAGGAAGGCAAGGATGTCCTGAAAGGCGATTTCGGAAATGATCACCTGGTCACAGGTGGTGGCGATGACTACGCCGATGGTGGACATGGCAACGATACACTGATCGGGCAGGGCGGTAACGACATCCTGCGCGGCGGCGAAGGTGATGATGTTTTGATCGGCGGTGCCGACAATGACCGGATTCTCGGCGGCGAAGGCGACAACACCGCTGTGTTCTCCGGTGACTTCAATGAGGCGCAGATCGAACAACTCGACGGCGGTCGCATTCGCGTGACGTCCGTAGACGGCGTAGACACTCTGGAGAACATTCAGAACCTTCAATTTGATGACATGACTGTCCGTGTCGAGGATGTAAACATTGACGGCAACTTCATCGTCGGTGGCGACGGTGACGAAGTTCTCGAGGGAAGCAACAGCGTCGACTTTCTGTCCGGCAACGGTGGCAATGACGAGTTACTTGGTCGAAACGGCGACGACCGCCTCCTTGGTGGAGTCGGAAATGACCGGATCGTCGGTGGACTGGATAACGATTTCGTTTCAGGTGGAGCTGGCGACGATGACTTGCAAGGCAACGCAGGAAACGACAGCCTGTTCGGTGGTGGCGGAGATGACTTCATCCGCGGACAGGACGGCAACGACAGATTGATCGGTAACGACGGTGATGACTTCCTCGATGCCGGAGCCGGTGATGACTTCCTCGATGGCGGTGATGGAGACGACTTCATTGAAGCCAAAAAGGGGGAGGATGTAGCATTCGGCGGAGCCGGTAATGACACAATTCTGGGTATCCGCGGTAATGACCGCATCTTCGGCCAGGCCGGCGATGATATCCTCAACGGTGGCCCGGATCAGGATGTACTTGACGGGGGTGCCGGAAACGACATAGCAGTATTCACCGGGCGGCTGGAAGAATATCGATTCGTTGAAAACGGTGATGGTTCGATCACCGTCATCGGTCGCGACGGTACCGACCTGGTCCGGAATGTCGAGAACTTCCAGTTCAATAACACCACAATCGGCTTGAACGACCTCCAGTTTACTGCTCCTGTCGAAGGAACCAGCGGCAATGATCAGCTGCAAGGCACTGGTGCCGGCGACGTGCTGCTTGGAAACGCTGGCGACGATGACATTCGCGGCGCGGCTGGAAACGATCAAATCAATGGTGGTGCCGGTAGTGATGTTTTGATCGGTGGAACAGGTAATGACCGCCTCGTCGGTGGCTTCGGAAATGACCGGTTGGCAGGCAACGACGGTGTCGATTTCCTGACCGGTGGCGAAGGCGACGACCGTGTTGAAGGTCAGGCTGGTAACGATCTGATCTTCGGAGATTCCGGCAACGATATTCTTACCGGTGGCAGTGGCAACGACCAGATTGACGGTGGCGAAGGAGAGGACACTGCTGTCTTCTTCGGTTCAGTCAACGACTACCAGATGATCAATCTTGGTAACGGACAGATTCAAGTTGTCGGTCCTGACGGAGATGATACTCTCAGCAACGTCGAATTCCTTCAGTTCAATGACGCGATCTTGAACGTAAACAATTTGTTTTGATGTCGGCGATTCAATGAACCCGCTCATCAGATAACTCCAGACAACTGGATTCTTTTAGCGGTCGCTCACGAGCGGCAAGCTTGGAACGGACGCCGCGCGGCACCTGCCGCGCGGCGTCTATTTTTTTTACATCATCAAATTCAATTGTTTCAAATGGCTGAAATCGACGTATGCCTTGCAAAAGCCGTGTATCAGCTGACCTTGTTGCAGTTTTGACGCTTTTCTAAACTCCTCCGCCTTCTTGCGCGCTGTCGGGCGCGGGTGTCAGTTTATTTGAGAGCATCAGACATGAACGCGGCTGAACGCGCATTCATCCGGTTTGCGATTATCGTTGTAACGACTCTTCCAGTGGTTGAGGGGTTGGCACAGTCCGGGCCTCTGCAGCCCATTCCAGCGCAGTCTGCGGAGTCGCGGGCGCAGCAGGTCGAAGCGGTACTGTCAGGAAACCCGCTGAAGCCGGTTTTCGAACAACAGGCGGTGATCGTTGAACAGGTGTACAGCGATTCGGAGTTGAAAGCGATTCTAGGCGGCGACGACGGGGACGTTCCGGCTGCTCGCAGAGAACCCGAGCGGCACATTCCAATGGACGGCGCTGCTCCGTTACCTGTCGCCAATGTGCCTGCCGAGATTGGAACCGTGGTTGGCCAACTGCAACCATTCAGTGATCAATCAGTTGAACCGGCTTCGTATCAGCAGCCATTTACGCTCAGCCTTGCGCGGATCGGTGGCCTAAATCTACAAGACGAATCCGTCTCAGATGAGGTCACTGACAATGATGTCCAGTTGCCACAGCAACCGTTCATCATCCTCCCGTCAGGAACCGTGATTCCGTTGTCACTGTTGCCTCACGCCAATGAGATCGAAGACGGCAACGACTTTGACGGGGAAATGAACGAGAGCGTCGTCCGGCGTGAAATCTCCGTACATGAGGAGATCGCGCGCAACGACGCGCAGATCACAGATGCGGAAAGACAGAGTCGGCTTGAACTACTTGCACGCGCATCGAACGAGCTGCAGAAGAATGAAACCTATGTAGAGAACAGCCAGAAGTACAAGCTTGAACTGGCTGAGTTCCCTTCAGAGTACGAAGACCTTGAAGTTCAACTGGCGACCGAGATTTCAGCCCGCCCTCTGCAGATTCCAGAGGATGACGATAACGCCGCCGCTTCATTGCAAATCCTGCTGGAAGACCACAGGCAACGCCTGCACGATGAGCGTTCCAAGCTGAATATGGTTCGTCATGACATCGACATTCAGCGCGATCGCATTACGGAGATTCCGTCAATCCGATCAGACACACTAGATCAACTACGTGAAGTCGAAGAGCGGCTCGCGACGGCCACTCATGATGATGAAGTTTCAACGATCAACCATATTCTCCTCGCGGCCAGACGACTGGCATTGGCAAACCGGCTTGAGATGCTGGACAGCGAAGTCAAGTGGCAGGAATGGGCGGGGAAAGTCCTGCCTATGCGAAGAGACGCGCTACTGCGGCGAGTCAAAGTCATTGAGGAGGAAGTCAACACGTGGCAACAGGCTATTGCGAATATCAAAGAAGAGGAAATCCGCAGGCAAGCCGAGCAGGCAAGGCAGGAAGCCATTGCAGCACTTCCGGCGCTGAAGGCGATCGCGGAGCGCAATCACGAATTGACTCAGCAACGAATCGATATCACACAGAAGATTCGAGATGTCGAGCTGGAAGTGAACCGTGTGTTGAACGGTATCGATGATGTTGAGGAACGTCTGACGACAATGCGGACTCGAATTGAGGCAACCGAAGGCGCAACGATCGGCAGCGGCGCGCTGCTGGTTGAGAACCGTCGCGAACTATTGCCTCCCTATGAATCACTCGCCCGCGTTCGCGAAATCAAAGATGAGCTTCAGGCTCTCAATCTCGACGTTCTCCATCTTCAGGAGGAACGTGAGCCGCTGGCCCATACTCGGGAATTCGTGGAGGAACTGATTCGCGGCCAACAGGCAAACGGACTTTCTCAGCAGCAGTTTTCCGAAGAAGCGCAGCGGATGACCGAAGCGAAACGCAACTACTTGAACGATCTCATTGCCGATTTTGATACGTATCGTGGACTGCTCAGTGATGTCGCGAACAACCACGAAACACTCGCGGCACGAACATGGGAAGCGAGAGAGTATATCGACCAGCACGCACTCTGGATCCAGAGTTCAAGTCCAGTGAGCCTGAATGATGTTCAGCCGGCCATGCGTGGAGTGGCTGCGTTTTTTGCGCCCGCCGAATGGTCAAAGCTGGGGCTTGAGCTGACCGATAGCCTGCTGCACAAACCGCAGAGAACCGCGCTATGGGTCGTGTCCCTGCTCGGCCTGGCGTTATTTACCAATCGCATTAAGCCCAGATCACATCGAACGATCAGGCAGCGCCCCGATGCCTCCTGAAACATGCACAGCTAGAGGAATTTCCCGTGACGGAGAACACCGTGACCGACCACGTAGTCAACGAAGCGGTTTCAGCAGGTCCTAACGAAACTCTGCTGAATCACATCGAGTCGTTTTCACGATTCGGCCCCACCGTTCGCGCAACGACTCACGCCGTTTTTGCGGCGCTTTTTGTGCCGCTTATCTTCTGGCTGATTCTGTGGCAACTGTCACCCAACTACGAGGCCAGTTCACTTCGAGGAAGCGTGATGCGCTCGATGTGGCTTTGCCTCCCGATGTTATTCAGTGGCCTGGTGCTGTTGAAAGCATTGAAACAGGGTGGCGTAGCGGAGACGCATTACAACTGGTCACCGAAACTTTGTTGCGGCCTCCGTCGGGCGATCGGATGGATGGTGCTGTTGTGTATTCCGCTTCAGTTCTTATACACGTCGCTGGAGACGTTTGATTCCGGTGTCTACTTCGACACGCTGGGCAGGTTTTTCTTTGTGGCGTCTATGGCCGTTTTTGCGACGGGCCTGTGGTTCGCATCGATTCAGATTTCCACTTGGATGGAAGGTGATACTGCCTCCTCCAACACCCCCTCAAGCGCCGGATTCTGGCGATTGATGTTTCTGCGTCTTTCCATTGGAATTCCGACCGCGCTCGCGTTGATGGCCTGCACTGGTTACTACTTCACGGCTGTCAGGCTCAGCTGGCGAATGTTCTGGACCGTACTCTTTTCGATCGGCATCGCAATGGCCGCTGCACTGGCAAGCCGTCTACTGTTGATCACACAATTCCGTATCAAGCTCCGGCAGCTGACCCGTGATGACGAAGGTCGAATCGACAGTGGCGAATCGATCGACATTCTGGAGATTTCAAGTCAGGTCAACCGTCTGCTTCGCGTGACGGCGATTGTCAGTATGGTTGTCGCAGCATGGTACGTCTGGGGCAGCGTCATACCGTCTTCGGGTCTTTTTGAAACCGGCCTCTGGCGTTCGGCAACGGCACTTACAGATTCCGGTGGTGAATATGCCTGGGTCACGATCCGGCACTTGTTGATGGCAGCGGGGCTACTGGTGATCACTTTCGTTCTCAGTCGTAATCTTCCCGGTCTGCTGGAAATCACTTTGCTGGATCGTCTTCCGCTTGATCGTGGCGGGCGATACGCCATTTCATTTGTGGTCAGATATATGGTCGGCGTCGCCGGACTGTTGACGACTTTTCATCTGCTCGGGTTTTCGTGGACCAGCGTGCAGTGGCTTGCAGCAGGTCTAAGTGTCGGGCTCGGTTTCGGTCTTCAGGAAATCTTCGCCAACCTGATTTCCGGGATCATCATCCTGATCGAACGGCCGGTTCGTGTGGGTGATGTAGTTACGGTCAACAATGTGACGGGAACTGTTACCCGGATGGAATTGAGGGCTACAACCATTCGTGATCTTGACCATCGGGAACTGATTGTGCCCAACAAGAAATTCATCACCGAAGACGTGATGAACTGGACGTTGTCCGATCGCCTTTCGCGGCTCACCTTCCAGATTGGCGTGGCCTACGGCTCGGATACAGAATTGGTCCAGTCAACACTGCTCGACGTCGCTCGTCAAAGCCCGCTGGTACTGAATGATCCGCCTCCACAGGTGGTTTTCCAGTGCTTTGGATCGAGCACTCTCGACTTTGAGCTGCGAGTGGTGATTCCATCGCGGGATAATTTTGCTGATGTACAGCACGAATTGAACATGATCATTGACCGCGCATTCCGTGAGAAGAACATTGAGATCGCGTTCCCGCAACAGGATCTACATGTCCGCAGCCTTGACGGCGTCGCGGTCAAAATCGGCGACAACAGCAGCTCTGTAGCTGCCACCGAAAAGCGCAAAGCCGGCTAGGTTGCACCGGCCCTGACGTCAAAGTCTGCCGCGCCGGTCTCTTCTGACAATCCGTCAAAGCTTCCCGCTCAATCCCACCGGTTCCCGGCAGCAGGAAGGGCATCTTCGCATATACTGTAGGTATAGATGCTCAAACCACCTTCAGGGCCGATCGGCGCCTACGGATATATGATCAAGGCAAACAAAGAAATCTACCTCGATGTTAATGCGACTACGCCTGTGCTTCCGCAAGCTGCACACGCCGCATTTGATGCAATGGAGGATCTGTTCGGCAATCCGAGCAGCGTACACACTTCGGGACTCCGCGCGCGATATCTGCTTGAGTCGACACGTGATCTGGCAAGGTCTGTACTTGGTGCGGGCGAAGGCGAAATCGTTTTTACGAGTGGTGCGACCGAAGCGATCCAGATGGCAATTCTTTCGACGTTGTGTGACTTCCGGAAACGGAAGCAGCAATGCGATATCGCCGGCAAGGCTTGCAAGTTGCTTTACGGAGCCACTGAACACAAGGCGGTTCCAAAAGCACTTGAACACTGGAATGAAGTTCTGGACGCAGGTTGCGAGATTCTTGAGATTCCAGTGGACTCCAGGGGCGCGCTTGATCTGGAATTTCTGAAAGAACACGCTCCCCATGCAGCGATGGTCTGCACGATGGCGGTGAATAACGAAACCGGAGTCATTCACGACCTGAGGGCGATTGAAAATGTCCTGCGATCGGTCAATGAACATTGCAAGTGGCTTGTCGACTCGGTGCAGGCGGTTGGAAAAATGAAGCTCGATCTGGCCACAACAACAATCGACTACGCTTCTGCCAGCGGGCATAAGATCTACGCCCCGAAAGGCATCGGCCTGCTTTATGTACGAAAGGGCGCATCAGTCGTTCCTCTGATGGCCGGCGGCGGCCAGGAACATGGAGCGCGCGGCGGAACAGAGAACCTGCCGGGCGTTGCTGCAATTGCTGCTGTATTGAAGATGCTCGACATCTCTCCCAACGCAGAGTTTGCCAGTCACGATTCTCTGGAGAACTTTCGAGACCGGATCGTGCAGAGTTTGACGGAGGCATTTCCGACGATCGTTTTCAACACTCCGTTTGAGACTTCGGTCGCGACAACTATCAACTTTGCGGTACGTGGATTTTCCAGTAAAGAGCTTCTGGATCTTTTTGATGCCGCGGGCATCCGTGTCAGTTCCGGATCGGCGTGCGGTTCGGGGGCCGTCGCGTCTTATGTGCTCGATGCAATGGGCATCGAAAAGTGGCGTAGTGAAGGTGCCATCCGCATGTCCTTCGGCCCGATGAATACGGAGAAGGAAATCGAAATGGCCTGCGACCGGATCCGGCAGGTAGGCCGCGCGCTGTGCGACAGTTGCCTGATGGTTTCAAACGATCCGGTTACGCAAACCGGCGGTCGCGTTGACGGACTGGTTCAGCTCAAGAAAGGCTCGATGTGTACGTGGCTGCTGATGGATTCTGAATCCAGTCAGTGTGTGATTATCGATCCTTTCGAAGAGCTCTCGGAGCGGGTAGAGACACTCGTACGCTGTCAGGGCAGTCGGGTCATTGCGATTCTGGACAGCCACAATCATGTTGACCATGAATCCTGCAGGTCGATGCAGTTGAAAGTGCTTGGCCAGTACATCCAGCCGCGTGCCAACAGCGGAGATCTGCTGGGCTGGCCACATGAGCCCGATGGCTCAGTGACTCTTGCAAACGGCGAGTCGGCTGAATGCATCAATCTTTTCAACGGTCTGGTACTTGCGGCTGTCAAACTGCCCGGCCATACGGTTATCAGCAATGCCTATCTTGTCGGCAAACCGGTAGATGGAAAACTCGATGCTGCAAACATTCTGTTTGCGTTCTGCGGAGACACGGTTCTGATGGGCGGAATCGGCCGGACTGATTTCGAATCGAGTTCAGTCGAAGGGATGTTCGATTCGCTTCATCGTTTATCGAATATCATCTCATCAGACGCTACAGTCATCTGCCCGACGCACGACTACAACAACGAGTTTGCAACGACGCTCGGATGTGAAGTTAAAACAAACGAATTTCTTGCTTCAATTCTGGATCCAGTCGTGCCGATGCGCCGTGAGGATTTTGTTGCTGCCAAGCCCGGGGTCGATCAGGGTATACAGGACGAATCGAATTCTGAACTGGTTTGCGGACTGATCAAAGATCCCGATGCAGTCTCAACCGGAACGTCCGTGGATATTCCTCCGGATGGTCTCAAAGAGTTTTTCGCTTCTCACAACGATTCTTTGATCATCGATGTGCGGGAGCCTCATGAATTCTCGTTCGCGGGTGACTGGCACAAAATGGGGCTCGACCAGCCTCCACGAAACATTCCACTCACTCGACTGACCGGCTGCCTGCCTGAGCTGATCGCTATCAGCAAGTCCGGACGGCAGATTGTTTTCCTTTGTCGAAGTGGTCGGCGCAGCGGGCGCGCTGCAAGTGTCGCAAGGCGGGTGGGGCTGTCCAATATCTGGCATATCGCCGGTGGAATCGCCATTGGATCTTCACGTCAGGAACCTGAGTATGCTGATCCAGGGTACGTCATCTAGCCGCGTTGGACCGGTATTCGTTTCATGCGGTGTGTTCATCAGGTCGCCAAAAGTAGATGCCTGTACCAGAAGTATTTGACGAACTTGATGACGTTGTAGGTCAGGCAGCAAAGCTGACGTTCGAAGCATCACTGACTACCGCCACCGGCGCAAAGATGACGATCGAAGCAGGCGCGTTCGGTGGTAGCTTTGAAATCCGCGCCTATCCCATGGGCGGTTCATACCGTTGGGGTACGCATCTTGAAACCGGCATTACCTACGACGATCCCAGCTTCAACGGATCTACCGGCAGCCTCGATTTGTTCGAGAACCATCGGAAGTTCGAGTACTTTCGCATACGTATGTACAAGTTTGGCGAAGCTATGCGGGAAATGGGCCGCCTCTTCCCGATGAGCGAGCTGCAACTCGACACGATCAAGGTCAAGTCGGAGAAGAGCCCTGTTTCCGGTCGCAAATTGAAAGCACTTGTTGTGCGAGGGCTTTGCAAGTCACTCGGAGTTGATACCGCCGGCGACAAGGAAATAGCTCGGGCAAAAGCCAGCAGGCGGGCTTCGAGCCGCAAACAGGCTGCACTCGTAGCAGCAGATCTTCGCAATGGGAAAACACGTAACTGGAGAAGCCACTTCAAGAAATCCGATGGTCGTCCGCGTCTGAATGAAATTGATCTTTCGGGAGCCGAATTGGTTTCTGTGAACTTCTCAGAAGTCGATCTCTCACAGTGCAATTTTGAAAAGGCAAGGCTGGTACGCCCTGACTTTTCCAAATCAAAACTTTCTGAAGCAACATTTTCGAGGACGGTTTTTGAGGGCGGCTCGCTTGATCATGCCACATTGACCCGCGCAAGCTTTGCGTCAGCGCGACTGCAGGGGGACCCGAAAAAGCCGCTGACTATGAGAAAGGCTTCATTGAAGGGGGCAACCTTCAAAAATGCGCGATTGAAAAATGTAGATCTCAGCGGCGCAGATTTAAGAGGTGCAGATTTTCGATCAGCAAAGTTCGAATCTGTTGCTTTCAAAAAAGCAATCTTTAATGAATCCACACGCTGGCCTCGCGCTTTTCGTGACAGCCTGTTGTCGTGGTCGGGCAAAGGGCCCAATCCGTTTCTGGACGAAGGTAAAGCCAGACGCACGAGAGTTACCAGAGCCGGGTTCCGCGAGTTTATCACCAAAGACATTTTCCCGCAGAGACAAGTGCTGGTGGACTGGATGATCCGCGAAGGTCATCTTGAAAAACTTGCTTACGAAGTCTCACGCGATGAAGCGGTCGCAGTCGTGGACGGCAACAGATGCCGGCTTAGTTCCGACGGTGAGATCGCATGCTTCACCGCAAGTGGTAGTCACTGCATGTCCTTGACCAGAGGAACCTGCAAACATTTGCTGATTCTATTGATTGCCGCTGTTGAAGATGGAAAGCTCGGCCCGACCAAGGCAGCCCAGTGGGAAAGGCAAGCGTCCGGAACAAGACCGCCGACCGGAAAACGAGCCTTCAACCAGCTCGTTGAACGGACAAAAGGCTTCAAGACTCGGCGTGGAAAGAAGTAGCCTCCCGAATACGCGGATACGCTTATGCCATCAAAAAAAATACCAGCTGCTGTTTACCGGAAGTTTCGAGATCGAAGCCCTATTGGTGGATCTTTGCTCAAACAGTTTGAAAAGGCAAGCCAAGGTAAACTCAGCGCCAGGGGTTTTGAAAATCTAAAGGAAGCTTTTCGGGAGGAAGGACTTCTGGTCGACGGTGAGCTCAGTCAGGGTGCTTGTGAAGAACTGGTCTGGGCGGTTCGAATGAATGAGCGGGGAAAAGTTCGCTTGCTCGTCCAGCTCGGTGGTACGGCGCAATCCTGTGATGCGTGTGGAGATTCTGCGCTTTTCTGGGCGGTCCGCTTGAATAGAACACCTCTCGTGAGACTGCTATTTCCGAGTGCGACTCAGGAGGAACTGGACCATTGCCTCAACGACGCTGCGCAGAATCTGCAATTCAAGATGGTCGAGTTGCTGGTCGCCAACGGAGCCAACTGTTCCGGCGATCTTTTGGCGCGACTTTGCCACATGGGAGACAACAGCCGCGGGTCGCTTGAGAAGATCCTGCGCTTTCTGCTGAGCTCCGGCGTTGACCCGGACTCAGTCTCCGCAATTCTGGGTACGCCTTTAATGGCGGCAGTATCAATCGGCAACTGCCAGATCGTCGAATTGCTGATCGAGTCGGGTGCCGATGTCAACCAACTGGTGGACGGATACACGGCGCTTCACATGGGCGCGCTGGACACATACGGAGCAGGTGTTGATCTACTGCTGGATAACGGTGCAGATGTGAAGCTCGCAAACCGGCAGAAGAAGAAAGCGAAGACGCTGTATCGCAAACATAACCGGTCAAAGCTCGAACGGGTTTCGTAACTACGGCTGTGTCGTCCATTTTATTTCAATAGAGCCCGATGCCTATGCGGCCTCTAACGCTCTCGCATTTCGCGCAATTACGATCGAACGGTAACGCAATTCCAGGACGACTATGGTGATGACATAGATTGCGACGATCGCAGCTGGAACAGTCACAAACGAGGTATCGGGGAACCTGTAGTAAATCAGTACAAGTAGAGCCGTGCGCGAAAGACCGTGGAACAGGCCGACCCAATGCCCCAGAAGCGCGGAGAACGGAATCCACATCAGTCCCGTTAGGATTCCGACACTCACTGGCAGTGAAAACACATCGAGCTGGAAAAACGGAATAGCGATCGCGTAGACGGCTATCGCTTGAACCACGGTCAGCAGAAACACCCGGTCAAAAAAGTTCCCTTTCTTTTTTGAGCCAAGGACGTCTTCGCCGACCAGCCTTCCAACGGCGATTCCAAGATAGAAGATCACTCCGGTGCCGATAAAAATCGACCACACGGATACGAAAATACTGCTGAAGAATCCCAGAAGACCAATGCACGTCCACGCCAGTACACCGGCAATCGGCATGGCAATGAACCGGCTGTCTCTAAACTGCTGAAGTTGTTCGTCGAGCGAGAGTTCTGAGTTTCCCATCTGGTTTCCCTCTAGTCGTATCAGTAAAGAAGAAGGTTCGAGTTTTTCGCTGGAACCTTGCCCGATTTCCTCAAGACGAACAGATATCATAGAGGTGCCAGATGTTTCAAAGCTGGCCGGTGGTGCCGATTCCTGATATGACGATTGATTAGGCGAATTCAGCCACCGTCCAATCGGTGAACAAAGTACTCCGAGCATGAGAATCGAGACGATGACAAGGCTTCCTATCATTTTTGCAGTTGTTTTGTGCTGTTGCGCTTCGGGCATGGCTCAGGATCACGACCACGATCATGTGATTGCAGTTCGGCCGGCAGAGATGTACGCACCAACGGCGATGCCTGACCGAATCATCCTCACGCTTAATGAAGATCCGCGCACGACTCAAACCGTGAACTGGCGGACATCCGTAGACGTTTCCACTGCGCTCGCGGAGATCGCACCCGCGGAGGCAGGACCGTACTTTGCGGAAAAAGCGAAACAGCATACTGCGTTCAGCCAGGCGTTGATGACGGATCTCAATACAGCGCATTACCATAGCTGTACGTTTCGCGAACTTGAGCCTGGAACTGTCTACGCGTATCGAGTTGGAGACGGAACCAACTGGAGCGAGTGGTTCCACTTCCGAACGGCTGCAGCTGAAGATTCGCCGTTCTCATTCGTTTACTTCGGTGACGCTCAGAATAATGTTCGATCAATGTGGTCGCGCGTCGTTCGACAGGCATACCAGGATGCTCCGAAGTCAGCTTTTCTGCTGCATGCCGGAGACCTTGTCGATAACGCGGCGTCCGACGCCCAATGGGGAGAGTGGTTTGGAGCGGGTGGGTGGCTTAACGGGATGGTCCCTTCTGTTGCTGTTCCCGGGAACCATGAACATGTGAGAATAGACGACCGCACGAGACTGTCACGACACTGGCGCAGCGTTTTCACGTTTCCGGAAAACGGCCCGCGCGGACTGGAGGAAACATGTTTTACGATGACCTACCACAACCTCCGGATTGTCGGCCTCAACTCAATGACGATGCAGGCCGAGCAGGCAGAATGGCTGGACGAAGTATTGGCCGAAAATGAATCGGAATGGACGATCTGCACATTCCACCATCCGGTATTTTCCACGGGTCGAGACCGTGACAATGCGAGGCTCCGATCCTTATGGAAACCCGTTCTGGACAAATACAAAGTCGACCTCGTCCTGCAGGGACATGATCACACTTACGGTCGGACCGGATTCGATGTACCCGACGCGGATGCTTCTCCCGATGAGTTTGCTGACCTCGAAATTGAAGAATCGATTGTCGGGCTGACAAATGTCTCCACCGGCAAGCAGTTTGCTGATCCCGAAACCGGCACGGTGTATGTCGTTTCAGTCAGCGGACCGAAGATGTACAACAACACGCGGTACGAGTTCATGGAGAGGATTGCAGAAGATACTCAGCTTTATCAGATCATCCATATTGATGGTTCAACTCTGCGGTTCGAGGCACGGACTGCGCTGGGGGAACTTTACGACGCCTTCGAACTGCACAAACAGGAAGACGACATCAACCGGTTAGTTGAAATCGAACCTGAGGTGCCACAGACCGTGAGACCATTGGAAGAAGAAGTTGAAGCGGGGGCGGATCATTAGTCGACGTTCAAGCCGGTTGATCCGAAACCACTCGGTCCTTCCACGACCAGCGAATCAATAAGATTGTCAGCGCAGTATCGAGTGCTGCTTCAAAGGGCATGAAGACTTTCCCGTAATGGGCCGGGTCCCAGTAGCTGACCGGACTTGAAAACCGGTACGTCCAGTCAAATGGAAAGAGCAGCAGGGGCCCATCGTCGAAGTGGGTGAAGATATCAATCACCGAATGTAGCGCGCAGGCGGCCAGAAAATACATCAACCAGCGGGCGATCGACGAGTTGCCGGCGCGCCACCAGGTCCATGAAATGAGAAAAAAGATCGCGATTGGAATCGGTGCATGCAGCAGATTGTGCAGCGTGATCCAGACGGGATCGGAGAAGTAGAGGTTGTCGAAGATGTGGCGGAAAGTATCTCCGGTGGTCCACCCTTGAATCTGTGTAAAGTAAAGCGCGCCGCCGAAGGTCAGCACATAGAGCGCAAGATCAGGAGCTATAGAACCGAGTCCACACGCCAGTCGAGGTGGAACACGGCGAAGCAGCTTTGCACCTGCAACCGTAATCAGCCAGTGGGAGGGTGTGTTCACTTGCTTTCCCGGCCGAAGTTTCAGTGTATTGAGTCGAGGAAACAATCAGTGTGTGCGACGTTGGCACTTCCTATTTCCGTTCGACTCCGTATTCGTCGATCTTGCGATATAGAGTCGCGCGGCTGATTCCGAGCAAGCCTGCCGCTTTGGGAACGCTGTTGCTGGTCCGTTTCAAAGCATCAACGATCAGCTTGCGTTCCCAGTGATCAATACGAAGAGTCTCGAATTCGCCGGCATCGGCCGCATCCCGGATTCCAATGTCGTCGACCTGTATCTCGGCGTCATCAGCCATGACGACGGCGCTGTCAATCACGTTTCGCAGTTGACGGACATTGCCGGGCCATTGATAGGCAAGAAGCCTGTCGTTGGCTTCTTTGGATAGCGACAAATCGAACTTGCCGTGGTGATTACGGAAATGATCCAGAAAGTGATTGATCAACATCTGGATATCGCTCTCACGGTCGCGAAGCGGCGGAATATAAAGTTCGTAGACGCTGAGGCGATAGAACAGGTCTTCGCGGAATTGTTTTTCGGCGACGAATTCTTTGAGGTCACGGTTGGTCGCGCAGATCACACGAACGTCAACTTGAACTTCTTCAGTTCCGCCGACCGGGAGAAATGGGTGACCTTCGAGCGTTCTCAGCAGTTTTGCCTGCCCTTCGAGCGTCAGCTCACCGATTTCATCAAGGAACAGGGTTCCCAGATCAGCCTGCTGGAACCAGCCGATGTGGTCGCGGTCGGCGCTTGTGAACGCGCCTTTTTTGTGGCCGAATAGCTGGCTTTCCATCAGGTCACGCGGAATTGCCGCGCAGTTGACGCTCAACATCGGGCGATCGCGACGCGGACTGGACTGGTGGATAGCACGTGCGACAAGTTCTTTTCCAGCTCCACTCTCACCCCGGATAAGCACGCATCCCGATGCCTTGGCGACGCGAACGATTTTTGATTTCAGTTCGAGCATTGCCTTGCTCTCGCCCAGCAGCTCATCGGACTGAGCCGATTTTTGCACCAGCCGGTCATGTTTTGCGGCGAGTGAGGTGTGCTTGTTCGCGTTAGCCAGCGAACGCACCATGATGTTCGCCATTGCGCAGGCCAGCTGAAAGTGGGAGTCGTGGAATGGACGACTCGAACGATACAGATGAATAGCGCCCTGGACTTCGCCTTCGGAAATCAGGGGCACACAGATCGCATCTGCGTAGCCTTCCTTGGTTTCTGTTTCCAGCCTCAGCGCACGTTTCTGATTTACGACGCGACGGGTCAAGTCCTCGTTAATGTCGAGCTCGCTGGTCAGCTGGTCATCGGGAAAGACCAGTTTCGGTTTCAGCTTTCCATCATCAGATAACCAGAGGAATCCGGCGGCCGATGCGTCGATGCGCTCGAACAATCTGCCCATGCAGATCCTGACAACGGCATCAGGGTCATCGATGCCCAGCAGCTTTACGCTCAGCTGAAACAGAAAGAAGAAGTCCTTGCCCCAGTTGTGACCTTTCAAAAAGTTCAACGTGTACTGGCCGGTTTCTGACGGGTCCATTGACTCGTCGAGGACCACGGTCATGTTTGTCGAACGTGATTCAGGGTCTTCCTCGGGTTCCGGTGCGGTGTCAAATTTCTCGGTGAAGGTGAACTGGCAGCTCCCGATGCGCAGTTCTGTTCCATCGGTAAGTCTTGCGTTGTCTATCGTCTGGCCGTTGACAAACGTGCCATTGCTGCTGCCATTGTCGCGCACCCACCAGCCGTCTTCGTCGTGATAGATTTCGGCGTGAACGCGTGAGCATTGCGGATCGTTCAGAACAACTCTGCAATCCCAGTCGCGACCGAGGAGATTTTTTTCGTCTCGTTTGAGTTCGAAGCGTGCACCTGAATTGGCGCCCGCGTTCATCATGAGAAAAACTGACACCGCAGCACTCTTTTGAATTTGTTTCGAAACTGTGGACAACCCCGGCCCACGAGTAGGAAAAGATAGGTGTGGAACCTTGTGGATAGCTGGCAGGTCTACCGTGCCTCGTCAGACGGTCAGTATAGTTTCCCGGGGCATGTCCGTCGATCATCCGGTATTCATGTCGCCTGACTCTCTGGTTGAAATTTCTTCTCCCGTTCGAATTGGTGCGCACAGACTATGCGTTCTTACTAGAATACCGGTTCTACTTAGACAAGCGGTACCTCCTGGCCGCAGCATTGACTCTCCCTGATATCGCATCAGGGCACCCTCATGCATTCGAGATAGTCACCATGACACAAATTTTTCGCGCAATTTCTGCGCCGGTTCTAATTGTCCTTTCCCTTCTTGTTGTTCAGGTAAACGCCCAGCAACTTGAACTCCAATCGAACAACCCCGGTTTCTGGAATCCGGAAGAGGCGCGCAACTGGAGGTCTAATTCCGGTCAATCACTGGCGGAAGCCGGTTCACTTGAACTGACAGGTGCCGACAGCGGCGCCTATCAGATCGTGCCGATTTTCCGGAATTCCAACCATCACCTGCTTAGTATCAAAGCGGTGCATCAATCGCTGGATGGTTCCACAGATGGCTATGCAGGGTTCGGGATCAACTACTACGACGTCAACTTCAACTTTCTCCGACGTGAAGAAAAAAAGATTCCGGTGACGGTTAGCTCACCGGTCGTTCAGCCTCCGGATTTTGATGATGTCCGGCCGACCACCCTTGGAGCGCGCATTCCAGCGGGCGCGAGGTTTGCCGTGATCTGGGTCTGGAACGTCGGAGCGAACGATGTCACGTATGCAGACAACTTTGGCATCTACAACTACTTTCAATTCGGACAGTTTTCCTACGACGTGCGTCGTCCGGTCGGGCTCAGGTATCGCGCTGCTGAAAGCGAATTTCGAAACTTGTTGTTCAACGGCACGACAGACTTCCGCGGGATTGCAGATCTGGCTGGTCAGGATTTCTATCCGGACCGCCCCTATGGTGCTGACGAGTTGTTCCCGGAGTTTTCAGGCGACGACTTCTGGCGTGTGCTCAATCCGTTCAATGACTCCGTCAGGCCGTTTCAACCGACCGGTAGCGTTCGCGTCGGTAACTACTCGGAAGCCGCCGTCATGTGGCAGCAGATCAACGTTCAGCCCGGCGAACGCTACAGCTTCCGGACTCTTGTAGACAACATTCCGGTCTTTGGCGGTTTCAATTCCGTTCAAAATCACTACGGAACAATCGGTATCGACTTTTTCGATTCGAGCTGGAATGAAATCACAGATGTCAGGCTTGATGCAAACGGTCCGCGGCTGACTGACTTCGTCGTTCCCGAAGAAACCCGCTTTGCCACCGTCTGGGTCTGGACGCCACCGGCTAGGTCAGGGCAGTACACGGATCTCGATTTGCGCGAGATTGAAATCAAGAAATTTGAAGACGCAGATTTTGCACCGAAAGTCAGGCTGCTTTCTCAACCTCCGGCGATTACGAGCGTACCGACAGGACCTGTGGGAATTGCAATTTTCGGCCAGGCAGGGTCGCCGGTTAGCTTTCCTCAGTTTGGAGCCGGCGGCGACGTTACGGTCACCGGCCCGGCTGGCTCGTTCGGAATCAGCTATATCACCGGCGGGCCGCGGGGGGACGGCCTCTGGGAACTGATCTATGCCGACTGGAACTTCCCTGACAACGTTCCCGTCAATGGCATGTATGAGATTCGCGTCAGTCCGGGGTTCGTGACCGACGGCCAGAGTGAATCTCCGGAGACCGTTGTCGGTTATCTAGAGGTTGCTATTCCCGGCAGGTAAACGGGATGCAATTGCTATGGGGCGGGCCGGTGAAATGTTGCGCGTGGCCCGCTAACAGCAATTTGAGACCCGTTAATTGATGACCTGAACGATTCCGTATGTAATTTCCCGAACGCAAGCGGAGCCGAATTGTCGATATGGGGTTTATCTGATGGGAATTCCCGGAAAACAACGGGATTGGTGACACTACGGGGCGATTTCAAACGTAAATCGATATTGCCGGTGTCAGACCCAATGCCTAGGATTCCGGCGCCACGAATTGTTAAGATACGAGGTCTATGACCTTCCGGATACCACCAGAAAAGGATCCACATATGCGTGTAAATATTCGATGCCTCCCCATAAGACAGATCGCCCTGTTAGTTGCGGTTGCAGTGTCTTCCGGTTGGTTAATGACATCGACCTGTCCGGCTGACGAACTTGGCGAAACCTCAACCATCGACCGGCAGGTATCGAAGCTTGTGGCCACGTTGATGCAGCGTGATCACCTCAGCGCACGCGAGCTTGACGACACGATTTCCGAACGTGCCTTCGACCTTTTCATCAAGTCGCTTGACCCGATGAAGACCTACTTCCTTAAGAGCGATATTGAAGAGTTTTCCCAATGGAAAGACGAACTCGATGATCGCATGAAGAACGGCGATTACGAAATCTGCTTTATGGTGTTCAATCGTTTCCTCGAACGCGTTGACCAGCGGGTGGAAGCTGCAATCGAGCTGATCGATGCAGAACACGATTTTACGATCGATGAAGAACTCGTCACCGATCGTGACGCCATCGACTTCCCCGTCACCGATGAGGAAGCTCACGAAGTCTGGCGTAAACGTATCAAGTACAACCTTCTCGTTCTCAAGAACGATGAAGATGGCGAAGAAAGCGAAGAAGATGGCGAAGAAGCCTCTGATGTCCAGGACGATCCGAAAGAACTGCTGCGCAAGCGATACACAGGGTTTGCACAACGGATGCATCAACTGGACAACCAGGACGTCATCCAGATGTACGTCTCGGCGATCACCAACAGCTTTGATCCACATACCGAGTACATGCACGCCAGTCGCTTTGAGAACTTTCTTATCGACATGCGTCTGCAGCTTGAAGGTATCGGCGCCACATTGCAGGCGACCGACGACGGATTCACCGTTATTAAACGCATTGTCACCGGCGGTGCCGCGGACAAGCAGGGTGAGCTCAAAGTCGACGACAAGATCATCGCCGTTGCCCAGGCAATGGAAGACGGCACCCTGGCCGATCGCAAACTCGTAGACAAGTACGGCAACGACTTCAATGACGTCACCGGAATGAAGCTGGACGACGTCGTTGCAATGATCCGCGGAAGCGCCGGGACTGTTGTACGGCTTCGCGTCGTTTCGGACGACGTGACAAAAACGATCGAAATCGTTCGCGAACAGATCGACCTCGAAGAGAGTGCTGCCAAAGGCAGAGTGTTCGAACAGGAAGGCGCTGATGGCGAAGTCTATTCGATCGGAATCATCGAACTGCCGAGCTTCTATGCCGACATGGGCGGACGCGACGGTGGTGCCCGCAGTACGACCCGCGATGTTGCTCGCATTCTCGGCGAATTCAATGAACAGGGCGTTCAGGCAGTAGTGCTTGATCTTCGCAAGAATGGCGGCGGTTCACTTCGCGAAGCCATCGATTGCACGGGGCTGTTCATTGATGCAGGTCCGGTTGTCCAGGTCAAAGACGCTTACGGACAGATTCAAAAGCACAACGATGAAGATGTCGGAATGGCGTGGGACAAGCCACTCGTTGTCCTCACCAGCCGGTTCAGTGCCAGTGCGAGTGAGATTCTCGCGGGAGCTGTTCAGGACTACGGTCGTGGACTGGTCGTCGGTGACACGACGACTCACGGCAAAGGAACTGTCCAGAATCTGATTGACCTTAATCAGCTGATGTTCAAAGTCCGTCGTCCGCCCAACTACTTCGGCGCTCTGAAAATCACCATGCAGCAGTTCTATCGTCCGAACGGCGACAGTACTCAGAAGCGTGGCGTCCTGTCGGATATCATCCTGCCTTCGATCTACGACCATATGGATGTTAGCGAATCCGACCTGGATTACCCCGTTGAATTCGACCGCATCCCGGAAGCCAGCCACGAGGAATACTCGCTGGTCCCTTCAGACGTTCTTTCTTCGGTTCGTCAGCGTTCCCAATCACGCGTCAACGAATCCGACGATTTCGCACGCGAGATGCGACGCATCGAACAGTACGTCGAGCAGAAGGAACGGACGTCCGTTTCGCTCAACGAAGAGGAATTCATGGCTCGTCGTGCCGAACTCAGCGCTGAACAGGCTGACGAGGATGCGATTGAAGAGCAGATGGATAACGACGGTGACATCGAGATGACCTACTATCTCGAGGAAGTCCTCAAGATCACAGCCGATTACATGGACATGATCAAGGACAAGCCGATCGCAAGCCGTTAGAGCATTCGGCTGAATAACGAGTCAAAGGCACGAAGCATCGCTTCGTGCCTTTTTTGTTGCCTTCCGCTAGTCAATCCGCGAGCGCTTCGCGAACGATCTGTGCGTTTTCAGCCGTGAGAACGGCGAGCGTTACAACTTCCAATTCGTAGCAACCGGGGATAGTCTCTGCAAACACGCCGGCGAATTGTTCGACCGTCATCGGCCCGTATCCAGTAGCGAGAGTTGGCATTGCGACGACTCTTGACTCCAGCGACACGGCCATGTCAAACGCCGCCATCAGTGTTTTCGAGACTAGTTCACGCGAAGTGTCATAAAACGGGTCGATTGCAATTGCATGAACAATGTGATCGAACGGCAGATTACCCGCAGAGGTTCTAACGACGGTTCCTGCGGGAAATGATTTTGCACCGATCGATGTCAGGTGGTCTTTCAACTCTATTTGCACTTCCGGAGCGCGTTCGGCGACGACGCCGTTGACGCCACCGGACATGTTCAGCCAGGGATTGGCGGTACAGATGAGCAGGTCAGCAGCTACTTCCAGTACGCTTCCGACGAATACTTTGATTTGCAAGCGAGTACCCTTCGTACCGGACTACGTCAGATCGATACTCAATCCGTCGTAGCTGATCTGGATATTATCGGGAAGATTCTTGTTGACCTCTTTGTAGTCAACACTGCAGGCGCAATGCGTGAGCCATGTCATTCCAGCACCGAGCGCGGTTGCGACCTCGACTGCCTGCTCAATGTTGAAGTGAGTGGCATGTTCGTTTTCGCGCAGACCGTCAAGGACAAGGGTGTCCAGTCCCTGCAACAGATCCCGGCTTGAATCAGGAATCTCATTGCAGTCAGTGCAGTAGGCGACGTTGCCGATCCGGAATCCATGCACATCAAACCGGGGGCCGTGCTTCAGTGGTATCGGCACAATTTCTGCGCCGAGAATTTCCAAAGGCTCATCGTCAAACAGCATCAGATCAATCGCAGGTACGGCGCCTGTATGTGTCACCTCTGCACCGCTGAATGCATAGTCAAACGACTTCTTCAGTCGCGCCTGCACGGTCGGCGTGCAGTAAACCGGAACAGCGTGGCCGAGATAAAACTGGAACAGACGGAGATCATCGAACCCCATGATGTGGTCAGCGTGTTCATGGGTGAAGATTACGCTATCAACAATTCCAATCTGCTCGCGCAGCAGCTGGTGGCGAAGATCCGGAGATGTATCGATCAGCAGGTTGCCGTCCGGAAGACCGAGAATCGCGCTGGCGCGGGTCCGATTGTGCTTCGGATCATCGCTGATGCAGACAGCGCAGCTGCACCCGATCGCCGGTACTCCGACGGATGTGCCGGTACCCAGCAGGATCATTCTGCCCGAGATGTCGGTTGTGCGGATCTGTTTCCTGGCCACAGGGTTTGAGTCCGGAGTGTAAGACGAAATCGCGCTTCTGCGCAGAAATAATTGTGCGTTGACAGAACGGATCCGGACCTGTTCTAGGCTGGCAGCCAGCCCATCCGGAAGCTGGCAATATGGCAGCAATATCTGGCAGTTTGAACCGGTTGCTGCTGCGAAAACAGCAAACTCGTTTGTTTTTGGGTCGCAACAGAGTCAATTCAGCCCGTTTCGGGGCCTGAGGTTAGCGTTGGCAGCGGATAACGGTGCAAGGCGCGGCATGTGAATTGCAATTCAGTGCGGGACTGTCATGAGAAGCCATCCTGACACGTGCATAAACGGACTCCCGGGGCCGTATTATGGATGACGCATCCAGCGCGGTTCCCGTTAAGTATCCTGCAGGCGGAATGATCTCCGTTGACCGTTATCAGAGAGGACTATAATCTGTTACCGGAAGCGGATTTAAGCTGATTTTTCCATTTTGACCGGCCCCAGGGATTCTGCCGCAAAATGAACCGCCGTCTCCGCACTCACCGTGGCGGTCAGGGTTACGGACGCGCATCAGCAGGATAGGCGCGTTTCGCCGGATCGGCTCTCGACGACACCTTTTTTGGATCCGCCAGCCGCGGCTTGCCTGCCCGGCACGACTCGAATCAATCAACATCGTTTGTTGCAAAAACAAACCGGTGATGCACGAACATGGAACAGCTGGAACAACTCTGGGACAACATAACCTATTTCTTCAACAGCCTGCTGCGCGGCTTTGAACGATTGATCACCAACATGTTCGGGTCGTCCAATGCGCGGACGGTCAAGAAGATGCAGGGCAGGGTCGATGCGATCAATGCTCTTGAGGGGCGCTACGAGAAGATGACCGAGGAAGAGCTGCGCGAGCAGACAGAGCTCTTCAGGAAGCGGATCAGAGACGGTGAGACTCTCGACGACATTCTGATTGAAGCATTTGCGGTTTGCCGGGAAGGCGGCAAACGATTTCTGGAGATGCGGCACTACGACGTGCAGCTGATCGGTGGAATGGTGCTGCACTCCGGTGCAGTCGCCGAGATGGTTACCGGTGAAGGTAAAACACTCGTAGCGACACTTCCTGCGTATCTCAACGCGCTGTCGGACAACGGAGTTCACGTTGTTACCGTCAACGACTATCTCGCACGTCGTGATATGGAATGGATGGCTCCGCTCTACATGGGCCTCGGACTGACAGTCGGCGCGATTCAATCAAACATGCCTGTTCGTGATCGTCAGATGGCGTACGCCTGTGACATCACCTATGGAACCAACAACGAATTCGGATTTGACTATCTGCGCGACAACATGCGTCCGGCAGCACGGGGCGATGATCGCTTTCCCAAGCCGCGCCAGCAATCGCAGGGTCCGCTTGCCTATGCGATTATTGACGAAGTTGACAATATTCTTATCGACGAAGCGCGTACTCCGCTGATCATTTCCGGACCGGCTCACCGCGATATTGCACAGTATGCCAAGGCCGATCAGATTTCCCGCCAGCTCAAGCAGGAAGAGCACTTCACAGTCAACGAAAAAGACCACACGGCGACGCTCACTGACGAGGGTGTACGTGTCGCTGAAAAACTGGCCGGCGTGGAGAGTTTTTACACAGCCGGAAACATGGAGTGGCCGCACCTGATCGATAATTCGCTCAAGGCGCATCACCTCTACAAGCGTGACGTCAACTACGTTGTCAAAGACGGCGCGATCGTGATTGTTGACGAATTCACCGGCCGTCTGATGGAAGGACGTCAATGGAGCGACGGCTTGCATCAGGCCGTTGAAGCCAAAGAAAACGTCAAGATCAAAGAAGAGACACAGACGCTGGCGACCATCACGCTGCAGAATTTTTTCAAGCTGTACAACAAGCTGTGCGGAATGACCGGTACAGCGATGACCGAGGCCAACGAGTTCTGGGAGATCTATGAACTCGACGTTATTGCGATCCCCACCAACCGTCCGCTTCAGCGTATTGAGATGCCGGACATCATCTACAGTACCGAGAAGTTCAAATGGATCGCCGTCGCTGACGAAATCGAAGCGTATCACAAATGGGATCAGGTGTTCCTGAAAAATGGTGAGGTTTTTGTCGGGAAGATCAAGAGTCAGGACAGCAGCAAAGTAGTCATCTCCGGTCGCGAAGACGGTAAGGCGACTACGTTCAAGATGAGCGAGATCGAAAAGGTCCAGCCTCCCGGACGTCCTGTTCTGGTCGGTACCGTCTCGATCGAGAAGAGTGAGATTCTCAGCAACCTGCTGAACCGGCGCGGCGTCAAACACGAGGTTCTCAACGCGAAGTTCCACAAGAAAGAAGCCGAGATCGTTGCTCAGGCTGGACGTATGGGGGCGGTAACAATCGCGACCAACATGGCCGGTCGTGGTACTGACATTATCATGGGTGGAAACCCTGAGAACCTGGCATGGGCTCAGCTGCAGGATAAATATGCAACAAGGCTGGACGTACCTTTAGATGAATGGAACGGCCTGGTTGACGAGATAGACAAAGAACATTCGATGTCCGAACAGGGCAGGCAGGTTCTCGATATCGGCGGCCTGCATGTTATCGGTACCGAGCGACATGACGCGCGGCGTATCGACCTTCAGCTTCGCGGTCGTTGCGGTCGTCAGGGTGATCCGGGGAGTAGCAAGTTCTTCCTGTCCCTGGATGATGACCTGATGCGGATCTTCGCGGGCCCGTACGTAAAGCGAATTCTGGAAATGGGCGGGTTCACCGACGATGTTCCCATCGAGAGCCGCATGGTTTCGCGACGCATTGACGGTGCTCAGAAGAAGCGGGAGGAATTCAACTTCGAAGCTCGTAAAAACCTGCTCGAATACGACGAGGTGATGGATGAGCAGCGAAAGCGGGTCTACACGTTCCGCCAGAACATCCTTGATGGAGTAAGCTGCCGGGAAATCGTTCACGATATGATCCGTGAACAGGTGGATCACCAGTTCAACACCTGCCTTGATCCGATGTTCGGCCCGGACTCGTTCGCAAGGTTCGCTGGAAAACACCTTTCCACGACTCTCGAATCACGCGTTTTCAAGAATCGTGACGTCGGAGAAGCGATCAAGATCGCGCGCGACGAAGCCGAACGGAACGCAGAGGGTGAGATCCTCGGTGCGATCGAGGAGAATCTGCCCATCCGTGAAGAAGAAGCCGACTGGAACTGGGAAGCGCTGGCGAAGTTCTGCAATGTCCGTTGGGACATGGGCATGAGGGCCAAAGACCTCAAGGGCATCGGACGCGACATGCTCGACGAGGCACTCTTCCAGAAAGCCCGTGCCACGATCCAGAAAACAGAGCTGGACGATGGCGGCCCGATGCTTGATCCGTACTTCGGTGTAAAGACCGGTACCCGCTGGGCCAAGTTCAAGTTCGGAATCGACGTGGATGCTGAGACTCTTAAAGGCATGCACACCGACGACGAGATCAAGGATCACATTTCCGAACTGGCGATCGAGAAATACAACCAGAAAGAAGCTGAATATCCGGTCATGGCCGGTCTGTACCAGTTCGTTAAGGCCACCGGCGGAGGAGCTCAGCCACGAATCGATCGTGAAGGGCTGGTCCAATGGGCCAGCCGGCGATTCGGATCGGAAGTTACGCTTGATGATCTTCGCAACAAGCAGCGTGATGAGATTCGCGCTCTGCTGGTGTCCAAAAGTGTTTCTCATCAGGAACAGGCTCAGGAGACGATCGCCGTCTTGCAGCAGAAGGTTTCCACGCTTTCCGACAGCGGGGACGTGCCACTCAAGGGCGCCAACGGAAGCGCGACTTCACTGACGAGCTGGTTCAAAAATGAACTCGATCACGAACTCGAACTCGAAAAAGTCGAAAAGCTCGAAAGGAAGGCGCTGGAGAAAAAGCTGGAGTCGATCGTCGAGGATCACTATCACCCTGAGATTCGCCGCATGGAGCGGATCGTTCTGCTGGAGATCGTGGACTCGGCATGGAAAGACCACCTGCTCGCGATGGATTACCTCCGCAGTGCTGTGGGTAGTCGTGGTATGGCTCAGCTTGACCCTAAGGTCGAGTACAAACGGGAAGGTATGCGGATGTTCGAAGGGCTCTGGAAGTCCATCGGCGAACGCGTTACCGATCTTGTATTCCGGATGGAGCAGATGAGCGAAGGATTCGTCAGCAACACGCTTCGCGAAACCAGTGCCAAACATGAGGCTCTACCGGGTCAGCCCGCGCCGCAGTCTGACATCGGCAAAGAGCAGAGCGATGCAATCGACGCATCTCAGAACAAAAATAAGGTCGATACCTACCGCAATCGCGGACGAAAGACCGGTCGAAACGAACCGTGTCCATGTGGCAGCGGTAAGAAGTACAAATCCTGTTGTATGCGAAAAGGCGAATAGCCTGCCTGCCTGATTGATTCGTGCGGAAGGATTCGCGTGAGTTACTTACTGAACATCGTCTATCTGTTTTCTCTGGTCGTGGCCACGCCGTGGCTGGCCTGGCGTGCAATGTTTCAGAATAAAAGCCGCCGGGGCTGGCGGCAGAAGCTTCTGGGACTGGTGTCCGCGCCGGCGAAGAATGCGGGCGTACGTCGAATCTGGTTTCACGCCGTGAGTGTCGGTGAAGTCAACTTGCTGAAACCGATCGTTGATCGGATCTCGGCACGCGATCCTTCAATTGAGTTCGCAATTTCAACCTCAACGGAAACCGGATTCGATCTCGCGCGTAAACGGTTTGGCGAACATTGCGTTTTCTTCTGTCCGATGGACTTCACCTGGTCTGTCAAAAACGTCCTCAAGCGCATCAAGCCGGACGTGCTCGTACTGACAGAACTGGAGCTCTGGCCGAATCTGATAACGATAACCTCGAAGCAGGGGGTTCCTGTGATGGTCGCTAACGCAAGATTGAGCGAATCAAGTTATCGCGGCTATTCCCGTCTGCGATGGATTGTCGGTGGAGTGCTTAAGCGAATCAGTCTAATCGCTGTTCAGAATGAGACCTACGAATCCAGATTTATTGAACTTGGATGTAAGCGAAACTGTGTCGTGGTAACTGGAAACGTGAAGTTTGACGGCGCACGCACAGATCGCAACACTCCACATGCAGAATCACTGAGGCAGATCTTCGGGATTGAAGATTGTGAACATGTTTTCGTCGCCGGTAGCACGCAGCCGGATGAAGACGACGTTGTGCTGCGCGTCTATCAGCGTCTTGCGCAAAAACATCGGGAGCTGAGACTGGTGCTGGTTCCCCGTCACCCCGAAAAGTTGGCGACAGCCGTTGATACTCTGAACGCATTGAACCTGAATTACATTCGGCGCTCAGAGACGATGGCAGGCTGTACACCCGGCCAAACTGGTTTTGCGCCTGACAAAGCTGTGATCGTCGTTGACGTAATCGGTGAGCTGACGGCATGGTGGTCGCTGGCTGATGTCGGTTATGTCGGTGGGAGCATGGGTACACGGCGTGGCGGACAGAATATGATTGAGCCGGCAGCACTTGGAGTTCCGATTTCATTCGGTCCGAATACCCGGAACTTTCAAGCAGTGGTCGAAAGCCTTCTCTCTGCAAACGCCGCCGTTGTCGTGCAAAATGAGGATCAGCTGGCAGACTTTATCGACAGTTCGCTTTCTGATCCGGTTGCTACCGGCCAACAAGCCGAACGTGCAAATGCAGTTGTTCGAGCCCAGCAGGGAGCCGCAGACGCAACGGTCGAATTACTGCTACAGATGATCCCTCAAAGTGCTGATGATTCTCGCAAGCACGTGCCGACCGCAGCTTGAGTTCTTATGGCACCGAGGGTCGAAGCGGCCTTGAATTCGTGCTAATTCGGCTGTTGTTCACATTCTAGCCGTTGAGCATCTGGATTAGCTTAAGTTACAATTCGGGGCTCAAAGTCCGTTAAGACTGAATACTGCCTTCCGCGTAAGAAGTAGAAATACGCGCGGTCGGTTCATTGAAATACAGGGAGAATCAAAGTGGCCTCCGGAAAATATCTATTTACAAGCGAATCGGTCAGCATGGGCCACCCCGACAAACTGGCTGACCAGATCTCAGATGCTGTTCTCGATGCGATGCTGGAACACGATCCAAAGAGCCGTGTTGCCTGTGAGACAATGGTGACAACCGGCCTTGCAGTAATCGCCGGTGAAATTACATCGGGTGGTATCGACAAAGTTGACGTTGAGAAAGTCGTCCGTGACGTAATGCGAAGAGTTGGCTACACCGATCCTGATACCGGTATCGGATGTGATGATTGCGAAGTCATCGTCCGGCTCGACCAGCAAAGCCCGGACATCGCGATGGGCGTGGATGCTGACGGTGCTGGTGACCAGGGGCTCATGTTCGGTTACGCGTGTGATGACACGGAAGAGCTGATGCCCTTGCCGATTGCACTGTCGCACAAAATCCTTGACCGCCTCAACAAGGCTCGATTCGATAACGAAGTCAACTGGCTCCGTCCGGACAGCAAGTCGCAGGTTACCGTTGAATACGACGGCTCAACTCCCGTACGGATCGACACAGTGGTCGTTTCGACGCAGCACAGTCCTGACGTCGACAACGACACGCTCAAGGCATTCATCAGAGATGAGATCATTAACCCGTGCCTGCCGGCGGAGCTGAACAAAGGCGACATCACCTATCACATCAATCCAACGGGCAACTTCGTGATTGGTGGTCCGCATGGAGACTGCGGTCTGACCGGTCGCAAGATTATTGTTGATACCTACGGCGGCTGGGGTCGTCATGGCGGCGGCGCATTCAGCGGAAAAGACTCAACGAAAGTTGACCGCAGTGCAGCCTACATGGCCCGATATGTTGCTAAGAATATCGTTGCCGCTGGTCTCGCCAGACGCTGCGAAGTTCAACTGGCATATGCGATCGGGGTTGCCGATCCTGTGAGTGTTCACGTTGACACCGAAGGAACCGGAACCGTCGATGATGCGACGATCTGCAACCTGGTCCGTGATACTTTTGAGCTCTCAACTCAGAAGATCATTGAGCACTTGCAGCTGCGTCGCCCGATTTTCAGCAAAACTGCTGCAGGCGGGCACTTCGGGCGGAACGATCCGGATTTCACCTGGGAAAACACCGACAAGGCTCAGGAACTGGCTGACAAAGCGGCTGCTTCAGCAGGCGCCTAGGCTTTCCTGTGGCCGTTTCTGTCATGTCCGGCAGACTGTGCAGCTCAGCAACGTGCTGACAGCAGAAAACGAATTTCAAAAGCGGCTCGCAAGAGCCGCTTTTTTCGTTTTGTGGTTTTCCCGTATGATGAAGGCTCGTCGCAGCCCGCCTCAGTCCTAACAAACCGCGTGTCAAATTGAATGAACCGGAAACGGGAATCACAGATCCCGAACTTCTCCTGGATCGCATTCTTGCGGATCCCGGGTTGACCCAGCACGTAGTCCGCTCAGGCTCTGCAGATCAGGAATCCCAGGTCGGATATTATCGTTGTACATTCGAGCCGGGCAGACAGCGCCATGCGCTTCACGTGCCCCTTACCCCTCCGTTTCAGGAGGTTCCCGGTGTGCAGGCGATGGTAATGGACAACGAACGTGCAACGATTAAGGTCACTGACTGTAGAAAGTTCGGTATTCGGGCCGAAATAGTAATGGAGCGTGCGGTCGAAGTTGAAACCCGCGTCCTCGTGGAAATCATCGCTTACCCGGAAGTTAACGAAGGTTGAAATGAACTCGACACCGCAGAACCCGACTTTTGAAGAAGTCGTTGCTCTGACTGCAACTCACGATCAAAGTCATCTCCTCGCCCATTGGAACAAACTCGATGAGCCGGCTCGCAAGTCGCTGGTGGCACAGATCGGAGGGATCGATTTCGAACTGATCGGAAAACTGTTTTCGAAACAGGATGACGGAGAGCAATGGGAGCAGCTTGCAGCTCGCGCTGAAGTACCTCCGGCAGTGACGACGGCTGACTTCAATGATCCGGATTCCTACGAACGCGCCTACGGAATCGGTGCAGACGCACTGCGCAACGGCGAGGTCGCCATGATTCTTACCGCAGGAGGGCAGGGGAGTCGCCTCGGATTTGAGCATCCCAAAGGCATGTTCCCCATCGGTCCGGTCAGCGATAGAACACTGTTCGAAATGTTCTTTCAGCACGTGATGGCCCGGGCCGCACAGTTCGATTCGAAAATTCCCTTGCTTATCATGACAAGCCCGCCGGTTCACGAGGAGACTCTCGGGTTTCTCGAGGGCTGCGATTACTACGGTATGGCACGTGATGACGTCCGGGTTTTCTGTCAGGGAACAATGCCGGCAGTCGATTTTGATGGCAAGCTGATTCTCGGCAGCGAAGGCGAACTATTTGAGTCGCCGGACGGACATGGAGGTATGCTCGCTGCACTCGATGGCAGCGGATGCCTGTCTGAAATGGACAAGCGGGGGGTAAAGCACATTTTTTATGCCCAGATCGACAATCCTCTTGTTCAGGTCTGTAATCCCGCCCTGATCGGATACCACATCGATCGCGGATCGGAAATGACATCGCAGGTGGTTCGTAAATCAGATCCGCTGCAGAAAGTCGGTAACGTCGTCAGTATCGATGGCAAAGTGCAGATCATCGAATACAGCGACCTACCCGAAGAGCACGCGAGGCAGACAAACGACGATGGTTCGTTGAAACTATGGGCAGGCAGCATTGCGGTCCATGTTTTTGATATTGAATTCCTGAAGCGGAGTGCCGCGAGCGATGAATCGCTTCCGTTTCACCGGGCGCGAAAGAAGGTTCCATGTGTTGACGCCAGTGGAAACCAGATCAAGCCGGACGAACCGAACGCAATCAAATTCGAAAGATTCATCTTTGATCTGCTACCGCATGCGGCGAACGCCATCGTATGTGAGGTAGAGGCTTCCGAGGGATTCTGTGCGGTCAAGAACGCGCCCCCTGCACCGTCCGAGACGCCCGAACACGTGAAGGCCGCGATCTCGGCGCTGCATTCCAAATGGCTACGGGAAGCAGGAGCCCGGGTCGAGGACGGGGCGGTCATCGAAATCAGTCCGTTCTACGCCGTTGAGCCGTCTGAAGTCGCTTCCCGGCTGGAGGCCGGACAATCATTCAGCGGATCCGTCTACCTGAAATGATAAGGCTGTTGTAATGAGTCCGGATACAAGGGCTGATGCCCGGGGAATACCCTCGGGGCCGGCTAATGATTCAGACCGCTTTTTCCTGTGACCTAACTTAGCGATGAAACTGTGCTCCTCTGGCGCAACCCCTTGTGATGAGAGGGATGCCCTCAGAAGAGCCGTCAGATAATCGGAGTAATCATGATACATGCGACAATTATGGCAGGTGGCACCGGCACCCGTTTCTGGCCTGCCAGCCGACGCGACAATCCAAAGCAATTGCTCAATCTGGTTGGTGACCGGTCGATGATCCAGGCGACAGCTGACCGGATGGAAGGCCTGTGTGGAAGCGAGCAACTACTCATCGTAACCAATGAATCACTGGTGGATTCAATTGCGGCACAACTCCCTGATGTTCCGCGCGATTGCATCATTGGAGAACCGGCCAAGCGGGACACTGCACCTTGTGTCGGTCTGGCCGCTGCACTTGTGTATGCCAAAGATCCGGACGCGACGATGGTTGTCATGCCGGCAGATCATGTCATCGGTCCGAAGGAAGTCTTCCAGGAAGCGATGCGCCACGCGGCAGCCGTTGTAGAAGAAGATCCAACAAGAATCGTGACGCTGGGAATAAAGCCCGATCATCCGTCGGAGAACTTTGGTTACATTGAACGTAATGGAGCGACCATCCCGGGAGCACTGCCGACGTTCAAAGTTGCAAGGTTCCGCGAGAAACCGGATGCGGAAACAGCAAAACAGTTCCTCGACGCCGGAACGTTCTACTGGAACTCAGGGATTTTTATCTGGAAGGCGAAGACTGTACTGGACGCTCTGGAGAAGTTTGAGCCGGAGATGTTCGCCCACATCAGGAAAATTGCCGACTCGATCGGAACGGATGATTTCCAGCAGACACTCGAAACAGAATTCTGTGCAATTAACGGAAAGTCGATCGACTATGCCGTAATGGAACGCTACGACAACGTCAGTGTCATCGAAGCTCCATTTACCTGGGATGATCTTGGCAACTGGACCGCCATCCCACGGCTCAGCGGCGTAAATGAAGCAGGCAATGCGACTTACGGTAATCACCTTGAGATCGAAACCAAGGGCACTATCATTCGATCCACAGATGATCACTTGATCGTGACTGTCGGTCTGGAAGACTGTATCGTTGTCCATACGCCGGATGCCACGCTTGTTGCAAGCAAGAAGCACGAAGGCGCAATTCGAGACGTCGTTAAACAGCTTGAAAAGAAGCAATGGGACCAATTCCTCTAATCATCTGTGTCATCGCCTGTCACCTCTGTCATATTTCCGGAGCAGGCAGGCATTGCAACAATAAAGAGCACAATACGACCTGTCTGGAATGCCGGCAGGTCGTTTTTGTTTCCACTTACCAGGGAACGCAGGAAAACGAGCCTGAGCGCCAGCCTCGCGGCGGTATGTGGAATCTGGCGATGCCGACGCGCGGAGGTCAGCAATTCTGGACGGACGTTCGAAACTCAGGTGGATGGCGAGTACAGCGGAATTCGGTAACAGGTCACCACCGGTTAATCGATGCTGGAAATGTACGAAGGGCGTGGGGTTCAAGGGAGCATTGTGAACACCAATTAAACCAGGCCGTCGAGAACGGTCAGGTGACCCGCTATTCCGGAAAAGTCGTTGTGTTGCTTCATGGGCTTCTACGATCACGCAGGTCGTTGAGCGACCTTGATGCTTTCCTTAGTGAAAACGGCTATCAGGTTGTTCCTTTCGAATACGCGAGCACCCGTGATCCGATCTCTGTGCACGCCGCTTCGCTGCGGCAATTGATTGACGAACTCGGGCCGGACGTAACCGAAATCAACTTTGTCGGCCATTCGATGGGTAACATCGTTTTGCGTCACTATCTGCAAGATACGACGGATTCTGTTACCGGCCGTCAAGGTGATCCGCGGATCGGACGGATCGTTATGCTCGGTCCGCCGAATCAAGGATCGGGAATGGCAAAGATTCTGCAAAACAGTTTTCTCTATGCCGTTATTACGGGCGCTCCCGGAGCGGAACTCGGCGAGACGTTTGACAGTCTTGCTGAAAGCCTCGCGATTCCCAATACGGAATTCGGCATCGTGGCGGGAGCCCAGCCAGATGGACGCAGAGGCAATCCGCTAATCGGAGGTCCCGATGATCTGACGGTAAGTCTAGAGGAAGCCAGGCTTGCCGGCGCTGACGATCTTTACGTCCGGCCGCTGTTGCACAGCACGATGATGTACCAGCCGGAAGTCATGGACGCGACGCTTAGCTTCTTAAACAACGGTTATTTCGTCAGCGAGCAGGAGCGCATACGGATTCCAGATGCGCCTCAGAGGTAGTTCTGCATCGCAGGCGCCTGCTCAGGCTCTTTTTCGGCGAATCATGAGCACGCCCAGAGTGCACGCAATCAGCCCCGCCGTCGCAGGTTCTGGAATCGCATTCGGCTGGAAGTTGCTCAGCACAACACTGTTGCCGGAGTAGTTGAGCGTGAATGAACCGTTTCCGTGACGTTCAAAAACGGTGTCACCGTCAGCGATGCCCGCGAATGTGCCACTAAGCGTTCCCGCAGTCAGTACGGTAAACGTATCCGAGTTTGAAACGCTGTTTTCGAACCCGTTGATGAACCCGAAGTTCAGGTCACCGTCGAGTGAAATGAAGTCATAGACATTGAGCAGATCGTACTCTGAACCCTGAGCCAGCCCGCCGATCTCGATGGCAATTTCGGAAGTGGTGCCCAGGTTGATCGTCCCGTCCAGGTGCAGGATTCCGGGACTTGTGCCCGGATCGATGATTCCGTTGCTGACCAGTCCGGTTTGGGTGAAATCATATTCGCCGACTCCGTTGAGAGATCCTCCGATATCGTTTGTGAATGAACTGCCGAGAAATTCAACGATCGAACCGTCTTCGCGATTGAATAGAGTGCCGTTGTTGATGTGGTCTGCTCCGGCGGTGCCGAATTTGTGACTGGTGTTCTCAGTAATAAAGTCGACCAGGCCGTTGTTGTCGATCTCAGCAGAGAGCCTTCTGAAAGTAACGCCCGATGTGCCCGTTCCACCGTAGTTGATCGTTCCGTCGTTGGTGATCCGGCCGGCTCTGGCCAGGGTCACATCAAAACCGTTGTCACTGTCGAGGTTGATCGTTCCCGAATTTGTGAAATCGCCTGTTGCTGTGACGACTGTGTTTCCTGTGCCAGGATTGATGTTCACTGTCTGGGCAGCAGCAAGATTGCCGCTGTAGGTGCCCAGGCCGGACATGTCGAACTCCCCGGTACCTGTACTGCCGACACCGATATTCAAAGTGGAATTCGAAAGGCTGATTGCGTTTCCGGAGAAGTCACCGCCGTTGAAGTTGAGTGTGTCACCGGCAAAGTTGAATGCTCCCTGGTTGTCCACATTGCCGCCATCCTGGTTGAACTTACCCGTGGCAGTAGCGAAATCCAGCGTCCTGCCGGCGGCAATGTTGACTTCATTGTTGTTAGTGAAGACCCCGGTATTCCGCGTCAGTCGTGCGTTCTGGTTGATGTTGAATGACCCGTTGTTGATGACATCGGCGCTGAGCTGCCGCAGGGTTACTCCGGAATCTGATGTGCCACCGAAGTTCATCAGGCCTTCGTTTGTCAGGGTCCCCGCCAGAGTGAGCGAAGAGTCGAATCCGTTATCGCTATCCAGGTTGAACGTTCCATTATTTGTGAAGTCCGCTGCCGCAGTGATGACGGTATTTCCTGTGCCTGGATTAATGTTCACCGTTTGCGAGACCGCGAGATCGCCGCTGTAGTTGCCCAGGCCGGTCATATCAAAGACGCCCGCACCAGTGCTGCCGGCGCCGATGTTCAAAGTCGAATTGTTCATGCTGATCGCGTTTCCAGAGAAGACACCACCGTTGAAGTTGAGTGTGTCTCCGGAAAAGTTGAACGAACCCTGGTTATCGACGGTGCCGGCTTCGTGATTGAAAGTTCCAAGAGCGGTGTCGAAATCGAGCGTCTTTCCACTGGCGATGTTGACTGAACTGTTGTTGGTGAAGATGCCGCTGTTCCGGCTCAATCGTCCGTTCTGATTGACGTTCACAGTTCCGTTGTTGACGACATCCGCGCTGAGCCGGCGAATGGTGAATCCGTCATCGGATGTGCCGCCGAAATTTACGGTTGCGTCATTGGTAATAGAACCTGCCCGCGTCAGCAGAACGTCGAACCCGTTGTCACTGTCGAGGTTGATGGTGCCGTTGTTGGTGAAGTCGTCCGCTGCCGTAATCGTTGTGTTTCCCGTGCCCGGGTTGATATTCAAAGTCTGGGCAGCAGCCAGATCCCCGCTGTAGTTGCCGAGGCCGGTCATGTTGAATTCACCGGTACCCGTACTTCCTGCTCCGATATTGAGCGTCGAGTTGTTCAGGCTGACGGCGTTGCCGCTGAAATTGCCGCCATTGAAGTTCAGTGTGTCTCCCAGAAAGTTGAACGAGCCGAGATTGTTCACACTGCCGCTGTCCTGAACGAATGTTCCGGTTGCCGATTCAAAATCGAGGAACCGGTCGGTAGCGATGTTTACCGTACCGTCATTGTTGAATGTCCCGCCGTTCCGTGTAAGCCGCCCGTTCTGATTAACGTTGACCGTTCCGTTGTTGGTGACATCGGCGCTGAGCCGGCGGAGCGTAACTCCGTCATCCGATGTGCCACCGAAATTGATCGTGGCGTTGTTGGTGATGCTTCCATCGCGGGTCAGCAGTACGTCGAAACCGTTGTCGCTGTCGAGGTTGATCGTTCCATTGTTATCGAAGTCACTCGTGGCGGTGATCGTCGTGTTGCCTGAGCCGGGAGTGATATTGATCGTCTGGGCGGCCGCAAGGTCTCCGTTGTAATTACCCAGGCCGGTCATGTTGAACACGCCTGTGCCCGTACTACCGGTGCCGATGTTCAGCGTCGAATTATTGAGGCTGATCGCGTTGTCAGTGAAGTTGCCGGCATTGAAATTGAGTGTGTCACCGGAAAAGTTGAACGCGCCTGAGTTCTTGACTGTTCCTCCGTTCATGTTGAACGTTGCCGTCGCAGCACCGAAATCAAGTGTTTTTCCTGTGGCGATATCGACCAGGCTGTTATTGGTGAAAACACCGTTGTTTCTAGTCAGTCGCGCATTCTGATCGACTCTGAATAGTCCGTTGTTCACGACGTCCGCGCTCAGGGAGCGGAGCGTGGTCCCGCTGGTTGATGTCCCTCCGAAACTGACCGTGCCGTTGTTGGTCAAAGTCCCGCTGTTGACAGTCAACGAGGGATCAAAGCCGGAGTCGCTGTCGATCCGGATGGTGCCGTTGTTGGTGACGTCGTTTTCTACCGTCAAATTGGTGTTGCCGGTGTCAGTTTCGATCAGCAGTGTCGCCAGCGAGTTGTCGATTGACAATGAATCGATCGTAAGGGACAGATTTCGATAGGCGACGGTATACGTTGTTGATCCGCCGAGGACTGCTGATTCCGTCGGCGTGTCCGGAGTGCCGCCGGTCCAGTTTCCAGCAAGATCCCAGTCGCCGCTGGTCGCAGAAGACCAGGTGCGGACCTGTGCATCGGTTTCAACCGGCAGGGCAAAAAGGACTGCCAGAAGTGTAAAAGAGAAGCAGGCCACAAAGCGCGCACGCGCAGTGGGGAAAGAGTTTTTGCGAAACGACACGTTGTATCTCCCGTGATGAAAATCTGCAGGGGAGACATGCGTGAAACGACTTGAGTTTGTATCACGAAATTTTCAAAAAAGTTTGCCCGCGAACCTTTCGTGCGCAAAATGAGTGTTTCGACGGACATCTTCGGCGCGGAAGTTTATGGGAAATCACGCTCCAGAAATTACACAACTGATCGACTCGGTCCGGCGCGGCGAGGACGGTGCATCGGCTTCATTACTTGAGGCGGTCTACGGGGAACTGTATGCGCTTGCGGGCCGGCAGTTTTCTGACGATCGCGCAGGGCATACACTGCAGACCACCGCTCTGGTCAATGAAGCCTTTCTGCGCCTGTTCGGCAGCAACTCAAATCCCGACTGGCAGAATCGCGCGCATTTCTTCGGTGCAGCGGCAGAAGCGATGAGAAGGATCCTCGTCGACCATGCAAGGAAGAAGCAGACCTTGAAGCGCGGTAGCGGAAAACAACGCGAAGGTTTTTTTGAAGACAATATTCCCCAGCCGGTTCTGTCAGAAGTCATCGAAGTGAACGAAGCTCTGGACGAATTCGCGAAACGTTATCCCGACAAAGCAGAAGTCGTGAAGTACAGATACTTTGCCGGGCTCTCAATTGCTCAGGCCGCCGAGGCATTGCAGATTTCAGTTCCGACCGCCAACCGCTACTGGGCATTTGCACGGGCCTGGCTGTTCGACCATATGCGAAACGAATGATGCAGGATGATCTGATTTTCGAACGGGCTGTTGAGATCTCCGATACCGGCGAGCGCAACGCGTATATCCGCGAAGAGTGTGATCAGGACACCGGCAGGATCAATCTCATCACCCGGCTGGTCGAATCCCACTTGTCCTGTGGCGAGTTTATGAGCGAAGCGGCATCCGATCTTCTGACGCCGCGTTCGGGCCGGATCGATACTTTGAACTCCCCGCTGGTTGTGGAGAAGCCCGGTGACACGATCGGTGATTGCGAACTTATCGAGGAAATCGGTCGTGGCGGGATGGCAATCGTCTATCGGGCCCGCCAGAGTGCACCGATCGAAAGAGAAGTTGCTGTCAAGATCATCAAGCCCGGCCTTGAAACAGAGCAGGTGATTGCCCGGATGGACCTCGAACGTCAGACGCTCGCTCTGATGAATCATCCGAATATCGCAACAATCTATGACGCAGGAATTACCCCGAGAGGTAGACCGTACTTCGTCATGGAGTTTGTCGAAGGAATCTCCATCTCCCGATACTGTGAATCAAACGGCCTCGATCTACGGCAGACAACAGCCATCTTCATTGATGTCTGCCAGGCGGTGCAACACGCTCATCGCCGCGGAGTCATTCACCGCGATTTGAAACCTTCCAACATTCTGGTAACGGAACTGGAAGGCCGGCCTGTTGCGAAAGTAATCGATTTCGGGATCGCGAAAATGCTTCTTGCCGGGGAGCATTCTGAAACTCAGACGCTGACCGGCCAGATCGTCGGAACGCCCCGATACATGAGCCCCGAGCAGGCTGTCGGAAGGGCTGAGAACATAGACACGCGTTCAGATGTCTATGCACTCGGAGCAGTGCTTTATGAGCTGATTACGGGCGAGCCACCGCTTAAAGCTGACACGCTTGCCGGAACATTGGAACGAATTCTGAATCGTGATCCGGTTGCTCCCACCAGACTTAACCGGGCAATCGGACCTGATCTGGAGACGATCTGCCTGTGTTGTCTACGCAAAGACCCCGACAAGCGCTACGCGTCTGTCGAACAGCTCAAAGATGACCTGGTGAGTTTCCTCGATGGCCGCCCCGTTCGTGCAAGAAAAGCAGGCCTGATTGATCGAACTCTGATGTGGGCCCGGCGATCGCCGGCTGCAGCGGGACTCGCGGCCGTTTCCTGCTTTGCTGTACTGGCTTTCGTTGCGCTGTGGGCATCGTTGACCCTTGAGCTCAGGGATCAACGCGATGCCATTCGTGAAACCGCAAGACAACTCGAATCGGAACGGAATATTGCCAATGACAATTTTGTCCAGGCTCACAAAGCAATTCGCCAGTACCTTGACGCTGTTCAGACTCATACGCCGCTGGGCTCATCTCGCGATCTGCTCTTCCAGCAGGACCTGATCGAAAACGGACTTGAGTTCTACGACGAGCTGCTGAGCAGGCCGGTTCGCGATGCTGAGCAGGTCGCGGGAATCAGCAGTCGTCACGAAATCCGCCTGGAACAGATCAATCTGACGATGGAGTACGGAAAAGTTCTTTTGATCGCGCGGGACCTGGGTGGTTCGGTCGAGGTATTCGGCCGCGCCGTCTCAATGCTTGAGAACGTGCGCGCTGCTGCAGACGATACCGAGAAAATCGACATCAAGCTGGGCAGTACATGCATTTCCATGGCACGCACGTTGATCGAATCGAACCGCTTTGACGCCGCTGCGGAATCTTGCGTTCGGGCAATCAACAGTCTTGAGAGAATCGATGACGAAGGTGGCAATGCAGAATACCGTGCCTGGTTTCTTGCCACTGCATGGCAGCGGCTGGGCGAAGTCCAGATGCATCAGAGCAAACGTGATGATGCAATGGAGTCGTTTGAAACGGCGCTCGAATTATCCTCAGTGCTTTCGAACATTCATGACTTCCAGTTGACGCATGCCAACAGCTGGCTTCACCTTGCGCGCTTCCACCGTGCAACCGGCAATGTAGTTAGTGCTCAAGAAGCTTCGGAAAACGCGCTCGGGACGATTGAGCAGGTTTGCATCCGTTGCATCCCGACGCTGCCGCGGTACGTTCAGAAACGTGTTGAGTGTCTGCTGGAGGTGTGTGAGCTGAAGGCTGAAGCGGGGCGGACCGAAGACGCGATCAGCGACCTGGAGCTCGCCGTTGTATTGCAGACCCGGCTGACGATTGAGAATCCCGACGTCGAGGATTTCACTTTGCAACTGGTTTCCCTGTACGAGTTGCTTGCGCGCTGGAGTACAGATCCGGAAGAAGCGACTGTCGCAGCTGAGCAGGCGCGTCAGCTAAGCGAACAGATTGCCAGCGGCCGGAGCCGGCCGGACGAGATGCTGCTTCAGGTGAGATTATTTCTTTCTGCGGCCGACCGTGATCGTAGACGCGACAATTCTGAATCGGAAATCCGAAGACTGCATTCCGCACTCGAACTCATTGACAGAATCCCCGAAGGCTACGAATCGGACCATGTCCGGAATTTGCGGAAAGGGATCAATTTCCAACTCAGCCGTGCCTACTTCTCATTGCAGGACTTTGACAAAGCAATCGCTCAGTTCGACAGGTTCGACGAACTGGAGCAGAAAGTGACTCCTGCTGACATGTTGATACTTGCCGTTTGTTATGCAGAAACGGGTCGCCATGATGACGCGGCAGCGCAAGTCCGTCTTTTGAAAGTGACGGACGCGAATGAGATTACCGGCGATTTTCAAGTACCGGAATCGGCGTACCTGCCGTTGGTCGAACTGCTCAGGTTCGTGGATTCACCGGCAGCCGAGCACCAGTTGATTGACGCACTTCAGGTTGCGTCGGACGGATTGTTTGAGCCGCCTTTGTCAGGAATGTCCTGCCGCCACCAGTTGTTTGCAATCTGCCGGATGATAGACATCGTCGAAGAACGGCAAGACGAGCTGTCTGCAGCGCAAGTTGCTGAGGCCGTTAACTCGTTTCTGGCGGCTGCAGAGCCGGCTGCGCTGGAGCGGTGGGAGATGCTGTCGGGACGGTTCAGCGGATTCACTCGCCCTCGAATTGACGATGTTCGTCTCGGGCCTGTACGAAAAAAATCGCCGGTCAATAGCGACTGACCGGCGATTTAATTCTGATCTGGTCTGAGTGATTCAGGAACCGTTTTGAAGGCGTTCGAGGTTCTCTCTCAAGCGCTCTTCGTCTTTCTCCGCTGTGCGAATCCGACGACCGAGAGCGCTTAGTTCGGCGCGGTCTGACTTGCGTTCCTCTTCGAGTTCCTCAAGCCGTTCCTGCAGAGATGCGATCAGGGCTTTGATCTCATCTTCGCGGGCCTCGTCACCCTCCATCTTGTCTTCAAGACGGTTTCGGTCGTCCGGCAGAGTTCGCACCAGTCGCCCGATTTCCTTCAATTCATCTTCAACACGTGTGATTTGATCAGCGTTAACAACGGTCGGGGAGTACTCACCGGTCTTCAAGCGATCTACGACCGGCTCAATAATGTCTACCGGCAGGAAAAGGCTGAACACGCGACCACCTCTGGCAATGTTGAGTCCGACTACCTGACCCGAAAGATCAACGATAGGACCGCCACACTGGTTGGCCTGGAGTTGCGAGTCGTGTTGTACCGCCATCGGGAAATCGCGGCGTCGCTGGCTCAAACGGCTTCCCATCGAATTCTGAGTATTGCTGCGATCAAAGTCCGGGTTGACGTCAACTTCGTTGGCAAGGCTGAGAGACATTTCCTTCTCCTCCTCGTCACGCAGAATCGTCAACTTGATAAGGTCGTTCGGGTCAAACTGAGCAAGTGTCTCGCGGAGCTTCTCAGGGTTGGGAATTTCGACCTCGTCGATTTTGATAATGATGTCTTCGGGTTCCAGGCCAGCTCGATCAGCCGGTGTTCCATCGATGACTTCTGTAATCAGCACGCCTTTGTCACCGTCCGTTGGAACAGGCCGGATTCCCAGGAATGCGCGGGTTGGCGGGATCAACCGGGCGTCAACGCTGACGACCCCGATACCGACCGGTTCGCCTTCATTGTTGGGAGAAACGAGCCACTGACCCGTGACCGGCGGCTGTGATTCGCTCCACTGAATCGCAGGCAGACCGTCAGCATCAATCTTCAAGAGGGCCAGATCAGTTTCAGGATCTACACCGTATACCGTCGCGTTGAACGAGTCACCATTTGAGAGTCTGCACTCGATTGAGCCGGACATCTCGCTGGCCTTGGTCAGGATGAAACCGTTTGAATCGACGATCGTCCCGAGAGCTACCCGTTTGCGGCCATCCATGATTGCCACGGTCGAATCGGTTACGGAGCCGACGACTGGGCGGACTAGTTCAGCAAACTCCGGTGCTTCTTTCGAGTAACGATCGACAACACTACGCCGGCGGTCGTCATCCTCATCTTCTTCCAGATCGATTGTGTCGTCTTCTTCCTGCCATGAAGACACAGGCGAAGCGAATGCGGATTCCTGAGAAAGCACAGCTACCGGCAGGCAGAAGGCAATGCAGAATGCCACCAGTACGCAAAGTCGTTCAAAATTGATTTGAGTTGTTTTCATGTCAGTGTTGTTTCGGGTCTGGATTTCGGGATCAGAAGTTCGGACGGAAGTGGAATTAGCGTTCTGCGGTTTCAAACTCGAATTCCATTTCCTCTTCCTCACGCGTTACGACGACCTTGATCGTGTCGCCCGGTTTGACATTACGCATCGCGGTGGCAATGTCCGACTGATCTTCAATATCTCGATCGTCGATCTTGATGATGAAGTCACCGACCTCGAGTCCAGCTTCTCCCGCCGGACCGTTTTCATCAATGAATTCAATCTCATTCGTTTCGTCTACAACACGCAGTCCCAGCCATGGTCGGGCACGAACACCGATTCGCTTGCCAGCGGCCAGATCGTCCCATTCCTCCGAGAAGATATCGATGGGCACGTGAAAGTTGTCTTGCAATGATCCACCGATGCGACTGTGGATTCCGATGACGTTTCCGTCCATATCAAACAGCGGTCCGCCGGAATCACCACCGACCAGCGTGCAGTCGGTTCGCAGGACAGTTGTTTCGTTGTCGATGATTCGCCCGACTCGAACGACCAGTCCACGATCCTCGTCCATCCCACCCGGGTGTCCAATCGCCATGACCCACTGACCAGGCTCAAGAGACTCGGATTCGCCGATGTCGAGATACGGCCAGCGGCCTTCATCTGTGATCTTGAGCATTCCCGAATCGATGTTGCTGTGATGGACTCCAAGAGTCTGCGCTTTGACTGTTGAGCCGTCGGGGAATGTGATTGTTGCCGGAAGTCGAGGTCGAGAAATGACGTGTGCTGCCGTCAGGATATAACCGTCCCGGGAAACAACGACTCCGCTGCCTTGAGCTCCGGCACACTGAATATTGACCGTGGCGAGTTTGCACTGCTCAGCCAACTCGGCAATATGGTTTTCCATTGCACGCATTTGGGAAATTGATGCCGGCAGCGAGCCGTCATACAGGAAATCCATGTTCACGCTGGAATTGACCATCTCCTGATCGTCTTCCGGATCACCGTTTTCCTCAGCTGAGGAATCTTCTTCCTGGTTGCTTTCCTCCGCTTGGGCATCAGCTTCAGAAGCAGCAGCGTCTTCTTCGGATTCTGCGTCTTCCTGCTCGAGTGAGGTGGACTCTTCCTCGAGATCAGTCTCTTCCTGAACTTCGGCTTCCTGCGATGCAGGTTCGTCCGGCACGATATTTCCGGGTACGGTCTCCTGACCGGTAAGAGGCTGGATAATCAAAAGCAGTGCCGCGAAAACGGCGAGAGTGCTGAGTCGGGTCATTTAGAATTCCTCTTGTCGCGTCGGACGTATCGGTTTTGCCGAATTACCGCAAATTACCGTGACAATATTGTACCATTCACCGGGATATTAAGAGAACGAGAACAAGGGCACGAAATCGATTTCCCCGTGATTGTGGCCGGTTTTGCAATCTAGAACTGAAGTTACACTCACGAATTTGCGGGTATTGCATGCGACGTCTGGTAATAGGGTGCGGATATTTAGGGCAGGAAGTTGCGCAAGCCTGGTTGGAGCAAGGTGATATTGTCTACGTTACGACTAGATCTCCAGATCGCGCTCGTGTGTTTCAGGACATGGGTTTCCTGCCCATTGTTACCGATATCACGGACGAAGAGCCCCCGGGGAAGGTTCCTGTCGTCGATACCGTACTCATCGCAGTTGGAATGGACCGCTCTCGCTATGACAGTATTCGAAGCGTCTACGTAAACGGATTAGCCAATATTCTGAGTTGGCTTCCTGATGGGACTGGCCAGATCATCTACGTGAGTTCGACGGGTGTTTACGGACAGACCGGCGGTGAAGAAATCACCGAGACTTCAACGGCCGAACCAGTACGTGAGGGCGGGATCGCCTGTCTCGAAGCTGAGCGGCTTCTCACAAAAAGCCGTTTTGCTCGACATGCGACGATCCTGCGTCTTGCTGGAATCTACGGTCCGGGCCGTGTCCCCTCGGCAGAGAAAATCAGAAGCCGGAACGTTTCCAGCTTGAATCCGGACGGACATATCAACCTGATCCATCGTGATGACGCCGTTACGGCAATTCTGAATACGGCCGCGCTCGGGGTAATGGGCGAAACGATTCTGGTTAGTGATGGAAATGCTCCTCTACGGCGCGACTACTATCAGATCCTTGCAAATTTGTATGATCTTGGTCCGATCGAATGGCCAGCGTCCTTGTCGGCCGGTCAACAGGAATCACAAAGCTCCGCTCGAAGCGCAGGTAAGGGAAAAAGAATTCGCAACGAGAGGATGAAGTCTCTTTTGCAGTTTGAACCCCTTTGGAGTGATCTTGAGGCCGGAATTCGCAATGCGATCGGGTTGGAGGGGCAGCAAGGCTGAGTTTTGCTAAGACAGATCTGATATTTTTTGCGGCACCTGGCAGCAGGTTCTAAATTGTCAATCTGAGTCGTATGACACATCGTTTTCGGGATGAATTCTTAGAAAGCATAAGCAGTTGCCCGACGAACAGGCCATTCGTAAAATACCGGATCAATTTCCCGCCATCCGCAATTCTGACAAGCCAACTGCCAGTCGAATGCAAACTCGAAAACCTGTCTTCCCCAATATCATTGAAGTTAATCATCAACTCAGACACGTGCTCGGCTGCAACGTTTATCTGATCTTCGATGGCGACGAATGGGTAATGATCGACGTCGGTTACGAAGATGTCGTTGATGAGATTATCGAATTGATTCGTGAACTCGGATTTTCATTTTCGAAATGCAAATCGCTGATCGCTACTCATGCGGATGTGGATCACATCCAGGGACTGGCAAAGGCGAAACAGATCCTGAGAGCGAACGTAGCCGCGCACCCCAAAGCGGCGGAGCCACTGAAGACCGGGGACCGAATCCGCACCTTTGCACTCATTGAGGCCCAGGGCATCGACATGGCAATGCCGGCTGTTGAAGTGGACAGGCTGATTGACGAGGGGGATACCATCGAGGTCGGAGACCTGGAAATCGAAGTCTGGCTGACGCCCGGGCATACTGACAGCCAGCTTTCGTTCCGCCTCGGAAAATACCTGTTCAGTGGCGACAATATCTATCAGGACGGCTGCATCGGAGCGATTGACGCCCACCACGGCAGCGACCTGGTTGCGTTCAAGGATTCACTCACAAGAATCCGGAACAGCGACGTCGAATGGCTGCTTCCCAGTCATGGCCCCATTTTTCGCAAAGATGATGCCCTGATAGACGCCGCAATCAAACGGATCGATGGCTATTTGCATATGGCGGATTTTGGAACCTGCGCAATCGACTGGCCGATGATGGATCAATTCGAGAAGGACATCGCCGACGGCAAAATGCCCGGTTAGCTGGCCCCTTCAGACAGATAGTTGATAGCGTCCCGGCCCGCCTCCACCCTGTGAATTTCACCAACCGGAATATCTTCACACCCTTGTGTAGCTGTTGTACCGGTTTCCACAAATATCCGCTTCCTGCGGGATATTCGTTGAATGACGATCGCTGTATCAGACGATCCTTTCACCACACGAGCCGCTGCGGCGGTAAGAACAGATGTGCGTCTGCTGATTCGGCGCACTTGCGATGTTCAACTCAATGACCCGAAAGCTGCCACGAGCATGTGGGCGGCTGAAACGCAGGAGGAAGGTCTCCCATGATTCGTCGACTGATGCTCGCAGCGCTTTGCGTTGCTGTATTTGCAATTGCCAATCAGGCAGCTGAGTCTCAGGCTCAGGAACGTGCTTTTGGCCAGACGTGGGGTGGAAGAAACGCGACCAACATGGATCGCTTCTACCACTATCCGTATGTCTATTACCCGCAGAACTACTGGGGTAACGAATACTTCAAGAGTGCTGACAGCATGTACTACCGCTATCCGCAGGAAATGCGGATTCCGGTCTACAACCGCCACTGGCACAACTACTATCCGGAAAGCCGCCGGTACCACTGGGGCCACCACTTCATTCTTGACGTGTTCTAAACACGGATTTCAGAGCCGGTACCCGCACGGCTCCTGACAAATCCCGATCGCTATCGACCCCGCGCTTGCAGTACCCGCGCTGCATGACGCGGGGTTTTTATTTGCAGAGGAGCAGCCGGGTCCAGGCATGGTATTCCAGCAGGCACGGTATTCCAGATAGAGAGCAGGATGCCAGAAAGAGAGCCGGTCGAAGCCAAAAAAACAACGCAGCTATTCGCTTGTTTCATACACCGCTTGCAAGAGTGCCTGGACATCCTTGTATTTCTTCCTGGAGGCAAGAGGCATCTCAAGCCTCCGCCGCGCGTCCACTTCACTGTGTCCCAGCTCAAGAAGAATCTGGTAGGTCTCCTCGACGATGTTCTGTTCGAGGACCGTTTCGGGTTCACCATCGCCGGTCTCGCGCGGCACGATGAGAGCGAACTTGGCCATCTTACGTCGTAGTTTGGCCGCGATCCGTTCTGCCGTTGCCGCTCCGATGCCGGGCAATGTGGACATCGACTTGATGTCCTGCTGCTCAATAGCGCGAGCGACGTCTTGCACAGGTCTGACCATGGCCCGCAACGCTTTTTTGACTCCGACTCCGTCCACGCTGCAAAAGAGTTCGAAGAATTCGCGCTCGATGCGTGTGTTGAATCCGATCAAACGTGGCGTCATACGTCCGCCTTTTTGAACGTTGCCGTCGATGTACTGAATCGTAAACAGGCTGACATCCTCACCCATCTGCAGTTGCAGCGCGCGTCTCGTAAAATCGGGTACGAGAACCTGATATTCGAACGGGGCGACAGAAATCGTTGCGGCTTCGTCGTCCAGTTCCAGCAGTTTGCCAGTCAGTTTTGTAATCACGTGAGTCTCGTCAAGTTGTTTTCGGCAAGGAAACAGTGGCACACCGCGACCGCAAGTGCATCGGCGACGTCAGGCGGCTCGGGCGTCGAATCCAGTTGCAATTGTCTTTCGACGGCGAGTTGTACCTGACTCTTGGGAGCACGACCATTACCGGTCAGAACTTTTTTGATCTGAGTAGCAGCGTAGCTGACAAGTGGAATCCCGCTTTGTCCAACTGCCAGACAGATCACTCCGCGCGCATGGCCCATGATGATTGCAGTTTGCGGACGCTCGTAATGGCTGTACAGCTGTTCCATCGCAACGATGTCAGGCTTGAGAGACTGAAGGACATCAACAATTCCTTCATGCAATGCGGTGAGGCGGACGGGGAGTTCGTTTTTCCGTTTGCTGCGTACGACGCCTGCCTCCACTACCGTTGGAATATTGTTTTCGAAGTCAACGACTCCGTAGCCGGTAATGTTCAATCCGGGGTCGATTCCAAGGACGCGGGTTTTTTCCGAAGAGCTCATGAATGAATACCGGAGTGCGGGATTTATGAACCGGGCTGATTAACAGAAGGGGAGGCTTGGTAAGCATCGGTCGGAAACGAATCGACGGCTGTCCTCGCGGTTGAAGCGGACAGCTGTCAGTCCGGCAGGCGGTACGATCTCCTCAGGCGGTACGATATAGCAGCGCGATGCATTGAGCCAACATCACCTCTCCGTTGCCGACTTGTCCGACGCCTTCGCCCGTTTTGGCTTTTACGCCGACTTGATCGGCCGAAATGCCGAGGATTTCCGCGATACGCCGGGCAATCGGACGTTTGTGGGGCGACAGCTTGGGCTTCTCAGCAAAGACAATACAGTCGAGATTGCCGATCTCGAATCCGGATTCGCGGACCGTTGCCGCCGCGATTTGAAGCATGTCGGCGGAGTCGCGACCTATGTTTTCCGCGTCTGTATCAGGAAACAACTCGCCGATGTCGCCAAGAGCCGCGGCGCCGAGAATCGCGTCAGTAACCGCGTGAAGTAGAACATCTGCATCGCTATGACCGTCAAGCGAGCGCTCAAAGGGGATGTCGATTCCGCCCAATCGCAACGGTCCGCCATCCTTGAGCCGATGCGTGTCGTGCCCGATTCCGATTCGTGTGTCAGGATTCACAGTCTTATCCATGCTCAATTGTGATGCTGAAATCCTAACGTCGCGCAGCGGTGGCGCACAACAGGATTGAGGCGCCGACACATCCGTGGTCCACGTCGCCCTGTCCTTACCGCCCGCGAAGCCCCGATGAAGCTCCTGTGATGAATCCCATACGATCAAGCGGGATTCGGTGAGGGATGCTGTCCGTTTGTGCCGCACCTGTTTGATTTGAATCAGCAGTCCTATAATCGCCGCATGGCCATTATTGAGATCGAGAATCTTGTCAAAACCTATCGCGTTTACCAGAAGCGCGAAGGCGTAACCGCATCCATTACGGGTTTGTTCAAGCGCGAGTACAGGACCGTCGAAGCGGTCCGCGGAATTGACTTGCAGGTCGAAGAAGGCGAATTCGTTGCCTTTCTGGGGCCCAACGGTGCTGGAAAAACGACAACCTTGAAACTGTTGTCAGGGGTCATCAATCCCGATTCAGGCTCATGCAGCGTGATGGGTTTTACGCCCTGGGAGCGCAGGAACGAATACCGGCGACGATTCGCACTGGTGATGGGGCAGAAGAATCAGTTGTGGTGGGATCTTCCCGCACTGGAGTCGTTCCGGTTGCATCAGCACATCTACCGGATTGATCCTGTCGAGTTCAATCGCACCCGCGACGAGCTTGCTGAGATGCTGGACTGCGCTCACCTGCTGAAACAGCCGGTGCGTGAACTTTCGCTCGGCGAGCGGATGAAGATGGAACTGATCGCGGCTCTGCTGCATTCGCCTGATGTTCTGTTTCTGGATGAACCGACGATCGGACTCGACGTGATTGCCCAGCACCGCATCCAGGAGTTTCTGCGAGAGTACCAGCAGCAGCGCAGGAATACGATTCTGCTGACCAGTCATTACATGAAAGATATTGCCGCGCTTTGCAAGCGTGTCGTCATCATCGCAAACGGGGCGATCTACCACGATGGTTCACTCGATGACATCGTGGACCGTTTCGGCAGCGACAAGATTGTGACGTTACAAATGCCGGACGAAAATGAAATCAAAGAAGTTGCCGCTTCACTCAGTCAGGTGGTCAGCATTGATCCACCTCGTCTCAAATTTCATGTCAACCGCGACGAAGTCGGAGTAACGCTCAGCCGGATTCTGACCAACTATCGAGTTAGCGATGTTGCCGTAGAAGATCCTCCACTTGAGGAAGTGATCGCCGAAGCATTTACCAGCGCTCAGGAGATGAGCAACAGTGCTTGAGACAAGCATATTCACATGGTGGATGTTTTTCCGCGTTTCAGTCAATGAGCGACTGGTTTACCGCGGCGATTTTATGCTGGGTACGCTGTTGCGCTTTCTGCCGACGTTGACCCAGATATTTCTATGGTGGGCGATCTATGACGTTATGTCGTCAAACGGATCGGCTGATTCGACGGGCGGGCCGGACGGTGAAATCGCAGGTTACCGGTTCGGCGATATGGTGGCGTATAATCTTCTGGTAATCATCAGTCGCGCTTTTTCGAGCATGCCCGGGCTGACGACAGGAATCGCCAATCAGGTTCGTGAGGGCGAAGTCAAAAAGTTCCTGATCCAACCGGTGGACATGCTTGGATGTCTGTTGATGCAGCGAATTGCGCACAAGCTGGTCTACTATTTCGTCGCCACGATTCCATTCGCACTGGTGTTCTATCTGTGTGGCGGGTTTTTCCGTGATGGATGGCCACCCGCTGATGTCCAGATTGTCTTCTACCTCTCGCTGGTTCTGAGTTTCCTGCTCGGGTATTTTCTCGAGGCCTGCATCGGTTTGATTTCCTTCTGGTTTCTGGAAGTCACGTCACTGGCGTTTATCTATATGCTGCTGAACTTTTTCCTTTCGGGGCACATGTTTCCACTTGAACTGCTGCCTGATGGAGTCGAGTCAGCAGTCGGATTTCTACCGTTCAAGTTTCTGGCATACTTTCCTGCCGCAGTGTTTCTCGGCAAGGTAAGCGGCCCGGAAATGTATCAGGGGCTTGCAGTAGAACTTTTCTGGGTGATTTTCTTTATCGTTCTATCACGCGTTCTGTGGTGGCGCGGCGTGAAAAGATACAGCGGATTCGGCGGCTAGGGCAGGAAGTTAATTCAGCAGTTCCTGCCAGCGGCCCCGCTCCTCCGGGCGATCACCGAGTCGATCAATCGTTTCCGAAATGACCTCACGAGTATGCGGCCCGAGCGCAAACTCTCTCGCAATCTCGTGGCCCTCGTCAACTTCGTCACGATCTACATGCAGTTGGATCAGGCAGGCTGCAGCTCGATCGGCGACATCGGGGTTCGAATCGGATTTGCGAAGCAGAAGAAAAGTCGAAGCCCTGCTGAATTCGCCGAGTTCGTTGGCCACGCGGCAAAGCCGGATTGCATATTCATCCTGAATCATTGAGCCTTCATTTGCGGTGGTTGCTTCAGTTCTGATCAGATCAACGTAGGCAAGCGATTCAACAAATAGCAAGCGCCGGATCCCGGCCGCGATTTCGCTTTCAATCACGTAATAGCGAAGCATCTCCAGCTGATCCGTTTCAGGATTCGATGAGTGCATGGTAAATCGTTGTATCCACGGATGGACCGGATGGCTGTGTTCCGACTCCGAAATCGCAATTGCGGTGTTGAGATAGGCAACAGACGGGACACTCGGATTGTCTTCGGCGAGTTCTTCAACGACGGCTTTCGTCTCAGCGTAGACGACTCCAGCCTCAGTCCTGCGTCCTACTTTTACCAGGGCATGGGCAAGGGCAGCACGGGCATAAGCAGCCGGAAATGAGACGCGGCCCCAAAGCCTGGATTCAAGTTCCATCAGTTGTTGAACATGCATCACTGCGCTTGCCCATTCCTCCCGCTCAGCAGCCGTTTCATAGTCGAAGCGTTCAATCCATCGCTCACGATACGGGTCCGCGACGATAGCTGGTCGAAAGTCAGCCAGTGCGGATAGAATTTCCGAACGGAGCCTTGAATCTTCGTTACGGATCATAAGTGTGATGCCGGTCCAGATACCTTCCTCGGTGCCGAAGGCCTGAGTTTGTTTGACCGTTTGCCACAACTGTTCACGTAGCCGGTCGGCCGAATCTTCATCTCCCGTGGCTTCGAGCAGCATGATTTTCCGATGTTCGTTGGCAGCATGGAGATAGTGATCTTCGATCGGCAGCATCTCAAGCCACGTTTTCGAAAGGTTCACACATTCACGGGCCGCCTCAATCTGATTATCTTCAATTGCCCGGGAGGCTTGTTCATGAAGATACTCAATTGCAACAACTGCGGTCGCCGTAGCCGGAGCATCCGGGATTTTTTTGAGTACCGGAATTAATGATCGCCCATCGATCCGCGCTTTGATGCAATTGAGCCGGAGTTGTTGCGCGTCAGTAAGCCGGCCCGTTTCCTGCGGATTCAGATGATCGACTACTGTTATAGCTCCGTCCTGCCAGGCGATTTTAAAGCGCGCTTCGGCGGCGGCTAGAAGCAGGTCGATTGCTGATTCGTGACCGGCGACGTCATCAATCAGGGTGCTGCGAACACATACATCGTTAGCCTGGGACAAGCGGTTGGTATCGAGAAGAAGGCGCACCAGAAGCGTCTCAGCCGCAACAGGGTCATCACAGTTCTGTTTGAACCATTCCACCGGGTCTTCAGAAACAGGAACGTCATCCAGAAGACGCATTGCCTGTCCGGGACGGCCGAGTATCTGCAGAGCTTCGGCCAGCGCAAGTCTCGAGTTGATGTCGAGGTCTTCTGCAGAGCTGGTCATGCCGGTTGCTTCGTCCAGTTGAGCAATCAATTCCCGTGCCGCGGGCCAGCGACCTTCTCTTGCTGCCTGCCGCGCAAGCGCGGCTTTCATGGGTGCAGAGATCGTCAACCTGCCGCTCGAAAGATCTTCAACGTTCTGCCCGAGCGCAGTTGCAACAACGCTTTCAAAGTCTGCGAACCGGGCGCGGGATTCCTCCAGTTCCTGGGTGACTTGCTCAAGCGCGGAATTACGTTCATCCATGCGGTCGATTGCCTGATCGGCCCGCTGCTTCAGACCGGCAATTCTTCCGGACCAGAATAGAAAGGCACCGACCAGCACCATTGCAGCGGTAGCAATAGACGCCGATACAATGGCAACCAGCGGCCGCTTGCGGATCATTTGTGCAACTGATGCTGATTGTCGCGCTGCTTTGACCGGTCTTCCCTCGAGCGCGCGGACCAGGTCGTTCCGCAGCTCGTCAACTGAGCCGTATCGCTGGTCGGGATTTCTGGCAATCGCTTTCAGAACGACAGCGTCCGGACCGGGCTTCAATTGTCGTTTGAGCTGGCTGGTTGAAGCTCTCCTGAGCGCCGCAATCATCTGCGCGTCATTGGCTGGTTGACCGGCGTCTTCAAGCGGTTGGGCAGCAAACGAGACGGCTTCCGAAGGCGGGATTGGAACAAGCCTGGCAGCGCGATCGAAAAAAGTGGCTTCGCCATTGTGGCAAGCTGAACTGAAGGGATGGTGCCCGCAAAGCAGTTCATAAAGGATCAGCCCAAGCGCGTGCACATCGGTTGATGTCGTGATCTCGTCGCCCTGAAGTTGTTCCGGACTGGCATAGGCCGGCGTCATCGGTCGCTCATCAGCTGATGTGACGATCAATGAACGGTTTTCGTTGTTGAACTGGCTGTTCGAATCGAGTTGCTTGGAGATGCCGAAATCGAGTACGACCGGATTTCCGTCAGCGGTAACCAGTATGTTTTCCGGTTTTAAATCACGATGAACGACGAGAAAACGATGGGCATAGGCAACCGCCTGACAAACCTGGATGACCAACTCGATTCGCTCTGCGATCGTCAGTCGCTGGTCATCCGAATAGCGCGTAATCGATTTGCCATCGACGTAGTTCATTACAATGTACGGGAATCCGGATTCGGTTTGCCCCGCCTGAATGAACGAGGCAATCGAGGGATGACGGAATCGACTCATCAATCGAGCTTCATTGACAAATCGCAATACATGACGGTCTTTGGAACCTGCTTCCACCTTCGTTCTAAGCAATTTGATTGCTACATGCTGATTCGGTATCGCGGAACTATCTACAGCTTCGGCGCACCAGACTTCCGATGCGGAACTGATGGAGACAGGGAAAAGCAGGCGGAACTCTCCGATCAGATCACCAGCTTTTACCGAGGGATTTCCGGGAGGATTGTTGCCAGAGGCCGATCCGGATGAACGGAGCGCAGCAATCTGGTCACTCGATTCAGTTTCGTCGAATTCCAGTAGCGACTTTACTTCGTCAGATAGTCGCTCGTTCCCGGCAGCGAGTCGAGAGATCGTTTCAGCCTGTTCCGCCGCAGGGAGATCAACAACTTGCTGGAAAATCGCGTCAATTTTCTGCCAGTCTTCCGACGTGGTCTGCTTCTTCATTCGCCGCCGCCGTTGATGGGGTCGCTTAGTTCACGTCTTAGCCACGCTTTCGCAGCGCGGACTCTCCTGTCGATGGTTGATGCCGAGATGTCCATTGTGCTGGCGACTTCTTCACCGGTCATTCCGCCGAAAATCATCAACTCCAGCGCCCTGGCCTGCTCAGGCGCGAACGCTGCGAGCTGTTCGAGAGCGTCATTGATCTCGACGGCATGGTAGCCCTGATTTCCGACCGCGATGTGCGAGTTGGCGAGGGCTGTTCTCTGGCGGCCCCCACCCCGTTTTGCTGCGTTCTCACTTCGAGCAAAGTCAACCAGGACTCTGCGCATCACGACCGCGGCCGCGCTGACAAAACTCTCCCGATCGGATGCCGGTGAACTCCGGTTTTGAGACAGGCGAAGCCATGCTTCGTGAACAACTGCTGTCGTTTGCAGAAGGTGTCCCTTCTTCTCCCGATTCATTTGTCGCGACGCAATCTCCCGAAGCCGGTTATAAAGGTCCGGCCAATTGTCCCGGCCATCCGTCGACGTCGCAGGTGCTTGCATTTCGCTAGATCGCGGTTGGCGGGAATGAGATTGTGAGGGGTAGTCGGTTGTCATGCCGTGTCCTTCTCAGTTCCGTTCCGATTATATCCCCGCAAGTCGGGGCGTCGAATCATCGCAATTACGTCAGAAATTTTTCGAAATTCGTGACGCTTCCGCGGTCTGAATTTCGCGAATCACTACAGACGCCGGTCCGTGTTCGTGGGAAACCTGCGAAGACGGCCGTAATCAGGTGATATTCGCGTGGAGGACAGAGGATGAAGACGAAACGAACTGGCAACTCATCAAGTTCGCGCGAAAAAACGCGGCGAAGAAGACAAGGCGCGGCTAGTCGTAAGTCGAGTGTGCAGTCCTTTGATTTCAAAAGGCTGGAAGATCGCTGTCTGATGGCGTCGGTAGTCTACAACGATGCTTTGCAGGGCGTGTGGCAGAACTGGTCGTTTGGAACGACCGTGGAACTTGACCATGCGGGGACGGTTTACTCCGGTTCAAGCTCGATTGCGGTCACGCATGACGATCCATGGTCTGCACTCACCCTTGGAAACTATCTCGGCGAGAACATTGCTGTCGACGAGGAAATCAGGTTTCAGATTCACGGAGGCGCCGGCGGACAACAACTGAAGTTCTACGTCGCCGATCAAGGCGGAACATGGATTGAAATAGATGATGTTGCGCCGGTGGCCGGACAGTGGACGGAGGTTGTAGTCGATTTTGAAAGGTTTACTGTACCGTCGCCGGTTTCATCGATAATCCTGCAGGAGTTCACCGGTGCAGCTCAAAATACCTACTACGTTGACGAAGTCGAAATCGGAGATTTTCTACCTGAAGATGGCGGCAGCACTCTTCCAGGCCCGGTGATTACCGTTGATCCTTCGCTGGTCCTCCGTTCAATCAACGAAGACATCTACGGGCTCAATTTCGCTGATGAACAGTTGGCCAATGACATCGGACTGCCAGTTGATCGTTGGGGCGGCAACTCAACGACACGTTTCAACTGGGAGATCGACGCGGTCAACCTTGCCAGCGACTGGTATTTCGAAAACTATCCGAATGAAACTCCTGACGTTTCGACTCTGCCCAATGGCTCGACCAGCGACCTGTTTGTTGAGAAAGATCGCAGAGTCGGCGCGGACACGATCTTTACCGTTAATACACTCGGCTGGGCAGCAAAGAGTCGTGATATCCAGGGTGGATTCAGCGTTGCCAAATACGGTGCGCAACAGGACGTAGACCCGTATCGCCCGGACAACGGGAACGGAGTGTTGCTTGATGGCACACTCATCACGGGAAATGACCCGTTGGATACGAGTATTTCTGTTGACGAGTCGTTCGTTCAGGGGTGGGTGAATCACCTCATCGGGAATTTCGGATCGGCTGACGACGGCGGAGTGAGATACTACGCTCTGGATAATGAACCGATGTTGTGGAATTCGACTCATCGGGACGTCCACCCTGATCCGGCTTCGTACGATGAGGTCCGTGATAAAGGAGTGTCCTACGCTTCGGCGATCAAAGCCGTTGATCCTGACGCGCAGGTGCTTGGTCCTACTGTCTGGGGATGGACTGCTTATTTCTATTCGGCGCTGGATGCTGCGGCCGGAGGTGCATGGTGGGAGAATCCTCAGGATCGAAACGCCCATGGGGGCCAGGCGTTTCTACCGTGGTATCTCAGCGAAATGGCTGACGCGGAAGCCGCATCGGGTACGCGACTTCTGGATTATCTGGACATTCACTATTACCCGCAGCAACCGGGAGTCGCATTGCAGCCGGCAGGTGACTCGGCAACACAACAAACACGGCTGGAATCCACACGATCACTCTGGGATCCCACCTACGTTGATACATCCTGGATCAACGAGGAAGTCAATCTGATTCCGAGGATGCGTGCCTGGATAGATACCCATTACCCGGGCACAAAACTCGCCATTACGGAGTACAACTGGGGGGCCAATGAACATATCAACGGAGCGGTGACTCAGGCTGATATCCTCGGGATCTTCGGCCGCGAAGGCGTCGATCTGGCAACGATGTGGGATCCGCCGGACGCTGATGATCCGACCGGCTACGCCTTCAGAATGTTCCGCAACTATGACGGTCTCGGCCTCGCCGGGAGCCGGTTCGGCGACAACAGCGTGATGGCGGAGTCGGCAGACCAGGGACAGGTATCGGTCTATGGCTCAACACGCACAAGCGACGGGAAGCTGACCCTTGTCCTGGTCAACAAGTCAACCGACGGACGGCAGACGCCTCTGGACATCGATCTGCCCGGCGATTTCAACGCCGAAGTGTACACGTACAGTTCGTCGGATCTGTCATCCATTGTGCGCGCTTCCGACCTGCAGTTCGTAGACGGTGAAGCCACAATTGAACTTGATGCTTATTCGATCACGTTACTTGAGATACCAGTGGACGTGCCGACAGTCGTAACCAATCTGCTTGACTCGGGCGCCGGTTCGCTACGCAGTGCGATCCTTTCCGCCAACCAGACACCGGGAGTTCAAACGATCACGTTTGACATCTCAGGCAGCGGACCACAAACAATTCAGCTGGCTTCTGCACTGCCGCCGGTCACTGACCAGATCGTTATCGACGCTACAACGCAGGCAGGATATTCGGGAATTCCTGTCGTCTCAATTGATGGCTCGGCCATCACTTCGAATCTGGCAAACGGACTCGTATTCGAGGCTGACGGATCCGAACTTCGCGGGCTTGCAATCACTGGATTCAGCGGCAACGGCGTGGATATTCAAAACGCTGACAACGTAGTCATCCGCGATAACTTCATCGGAATCCTGAGTGATGGGTCGGCATCCGGAAATCAACGTAGCGGCGTCCGCATCCAGCAAAGTACCGGAGTCGATGTTTCGGGTAACACAATCAGCGCCAACGGGCAGCACGGTGTGCTGATAAGCGGTGGTCAAACCACGGGCAATATCATTTCAGGAAACCGGATTGGAACGGATCCGGCCGGCAACGCTGACCGCGGCAATTCGCTCAACGGAATACACCTCGCATTCCGTACCGATGACAACGAAATCGTCGACAATGTAATCGGCTTCAATCGAAGCGGTATCAGAAACATCAACGGCGGTCAGGGGAATCTCGTTTCCGTCAACTCGATGTTCAACAATGCTGGAATCGGGATCGACTGGGGCTTGTTCGGTCGTGACCGGAACGACACCGGCGATTTCGACGAAGGACCGAATAGAATTCAAAATTCACCTGTTGTCTTTTCGGCGTTGCTCAGTGGAAACCTGTTGACGGTTGATTACCGCGTTGACTCAGACCCCTCGGCGGCTTCGTATCCACTGACGATCGAGTTTTTCATCGATGATGGAGCAGGAGAGGGGCGTGTGTTTATCGGAACACATCAGTTCACGCCGCTTGATTTTGCCGCGGGAATGGCCAGTACAACTTTGGACGTTTCCGCAATCAATGTCGTTGCCGGAGTGGATTTCGTTGTCGCTACGGCTACGGACGCTTCGAACAACACATCAGAATACGGTCCTCGATCAGGAATCGGTGTTTCCTTTGAAGGTCGTCCATGGACAGGGCAGGCAGGGACAGGGCAGCGAGGAGTTCCTGTATCCCGCCGCGCGTTTTTCCAGTCTGATGCGAACAGTGTCATCGGCCAGACGATTCGCGATCAAAGGGCTGTAACCCCTGTGGCAGGAGTGATCGAATTTGAATCGCCGGTCGATCCCGGTCGCCAGTTCCTGACAGGAGGCGGCGCGGTCAAAGCTGATCTTGATGCAGTATTTGAGCTGGATTTTGAAACTGATTTTCTGACTGCTCCTGCGGCGGGAAGGAGTGGAACCGTACTGTCAGAACGCAAGGGCATTGACGGGAGCACGAGTGGCATTTCGAATGTCTCACCAAAGACCCGGGGAGATCGGGTTATCCAGAAATGCGGCCAACGGTTTTCTGCGCTGTGCATCCTTCGTATGTCAAAGTATTCCTGACTTTCGCGCGAAACTCACTCGTGCGCGATATGTCGTTCCGGACGAACTTCATATTGCAATCGATAACTTCGATGTCGTGGGCTGCGATGAACTTCGGCCTTTTCAAAATTATCTACGGGCATACTGCGTCGATCGGTCGTGGAACCGGGTGGGGCGAGAACGAGTTTTTCGTCTTTCTCGGAACCGTCTGGATCATTAATTCCCTGATTCAGACTTTTGTGATGGCCAACGCTCAGCAATTCAGCGAATTGATCCGGACGGGGAATCTTGATTTCGCATTGCTCAAGCCCATCGATACGCAGTTCCTGATATCGTTTCCACGTGTGAACTGGGCGGCGGTTCCCAATGGCCTGCTGGGACTGGCTTTGATCATCTACTATTCACGCCGGCTTGCGCTTGATCCGGGCAAGGATCCGGAGCTGCAGGTCACGATCTGGGGCATTCTGGCTTTTGCGGGATTCCTGTTCTGCGGGGCGATGATCATGTACAGCGTGATGATCGTACTTGCCTCAACCAGTATCTGGCTCGGCCGGAACCAGCATCTGAACAACTTCTGGTTCTACATCACCAACTTCTACCGCTATCCGATGGAGATCTACCAGCGCAGCGCGCTCGGGTGGGCTCTCTGGGGAGTGTTCACTTTTGTGGTACCGATTCTGGTGGTCTCAAACATTCCCGCACGTGTTCTTGCGCAACCGCTGGGTACACCGTTTAAGGCGTGGGAGATCCAGCTGGGAGTATTCACGATTTTCATCAGCATCACGAGCCTGCTTGTGAGTCGCCAGATTTTCAAGCTCGCGCTCAAGAGTTACCGCAGCGCCAGCAGTTAGACCGGCTTTGGCCGGTCGGCATCAGGGCGACGTTTATCTGCATCAGGGCGACGTTTATCAGCGTGGCGTGTATCTTCCGTGGGCCTGACTCGGTCTTCAGCCTTCCGCGCAATGTGTGCTGAGGTGCAGTTGAGTCCGATTCCGGCTTGAATCGTCACAACCTTCAAATCGGTTCCAGGCGGCCCCCGGGGTCGGTTAATCCATGTTTGTGGTGACGATTGTGCCGGTTAGCTGCGGTAAATATCGATTCGACTGACAGCTGGCTCTACAAAAGCGGCTACTTTGCCGATTTTCAGACGGTGTCCGAAGGCGCGCCTTGAATCCCGATTTCCCGCTTTTAGAATTGAAAATGAGGGATTTCAGTGGTCTGGGGCGACCTGGCTCCGACCGTTAGATGATCAGATCCTGCCCGGAAAGTCCGCGAGAAAAAAGCGGCATCGTGATGTGGGGCAAGGTACATTTTTTATCTGCGGTCTCAACCGGAAGAACTCAATCAGAACTGCAACAAGACCAGCATCAAGATAAGCGGTCGCGCGAAAGCGACTGGCAATGCATTAACGACGGAGCCGATTCCCGATGGCAAACCCACTGATCCCGATGGAAGAAGCTGCAGCCATGCTAGGCATGTCTGTGGAGAAACTGACTGAGCTGCGCTCGAACAATGAGATCTTCGGATACCGCGATGGCTCGTCGTGGAAATTCAAGATGTCGGAATTGCAGCGCGTCGCCGATGATCTCGGCGTCTCTCTCGGTTCAGCTCCTGACGTAGCGGATTCGGTCGTAGACCTTGCCGGCGATTCAGGAATCGGATCCGGTCTTGGCGATTCGATTCTCGGGCTGGACGACGATGACGTTCCATCCCTGCTGGATGATGATTCGTCAGGTGGTTACGTCGAAGAGGAATCATCCATCGAGATTCTTTCCCGACCTATCGACGCCGTCAGTGACGCACTGGATCTCGATGGCGATGAGCTGACGCTGGCTGAACCGGAGCTGAACCTGCAGGACAGCGGTGAGTTGAATCTACGCGACGATTCAGGAACCGGCGATGTGATCGATGAAGCCGACGACGCACTTTCGTTCGGAAGCAGTTCTCTCGAGCTGGCCGGCAGCAAGAAAGATCCGTCAGCCGAAGATACCGGCGATCTGCTGGACGACGTAGAAGGCGGCGGTGGAAGCCCGTCTGACACCGGTAAGATGCTGGCCGCCGACGATGACATGCTTCTTTCTGAAGATGATTTGTTCTCGGATGAACTCTCACTTTCTGAAGAAGCCGTATTTGAAGACAGTGCCGAACTCAGCAGCGATTTTGAGGACAGCGATATCGTCATGGAAGATAGTGATTCAGACAGTGAACTGGTATTCGAAGCATCAGGAAGTGGTGTAAACCTTTCTGCCAATGAAAGTGGAATCTCGCTGGACGATGAGCCACTCGAGTTGAGTGGATCGGACATCGACTCTCTTGAACTGCCGGATGACGACGACATGATCGTCCTCGAAGATTCAGCAGATCCGGACGCTGCCACCTTGATGCAGGAGGACGATTTCAATCTGACTCCGCTTGAGGAAGCGATGGATGACGACACCAGTGGTTCGCAGATTATTGCTCTGGAAGACTCAGAGATTTACGCCGACGAGTCATCCGCAACGGTGCTTGGCGACAGTGACATGCTTGAGCCAGCGGGGATGCTGGACGACGCCGGGATGTACGATCCCAATGCTGCCTACGGTGCCGATCCAATGGCGCCGGCGCTTGCTCCGGCTGGAATGGTCGGCGCGACTGCTGCACCAGCAGTTCCTGAGGCTCCCTACAGCATCTGGCAGGTGCTGAGCCTTGGACTGGTTGCATCATTGCTGGTTCTTGGCGGCATGATCGCCTACGACATATGCCGGAATATGTGGATGCCTGAGGACTCTGTGATCAGCAGCGGAATCCTGCCATTCTTCCTCGACCTGTTCAATATCGGGAACTAGGAAGTCGCTGAAAAACGATTCAAGGAGCAGAGCCCAACTGGCTCTGCTTTTTTTATGCGCTGACTACGATTCCAGTAATCGCTATTTGCCGACCATCAAATCATCGGTGAGGTAGTGTTGTTTGTTCATTGAATTAAAGCGGACGCAAAATCAAGTCATTGCCGCCTGACGCGGACACCGATACGATGCCTAAACACTGAAAAAACGATGGCGGCGGCGATTCGTTATGTCTGCTTTGTTTTTCTTCTGCGTTTCTATCTTGTCCACGAACCATTGCTCACGGACCAGCCATGTCTGATACGTTATCCGGCCGTTCACTGGCATCAACTACTTCGGGGACCGCAATCCGCGAGTTTTGCAGCGGGCTCGTTGACTATGCCGGATTGTTTCCTCCGGCAGGCCTGCCGTTGGAAAGCGTCATCAGGAACTACGCGAAATACCGCAGCGGCGATCATGCCTTTATGTTGAGACGGCTGGTCGTGCCGGCGTCGAGGCTGGCAGAGTTCGAAAAGCTTGCCGGTGAAGTTCTGCCAAAAGAGCCGGACACGGAGCCCTGGCGAATCAGTGCGCTATTGCCGTCGGTTGATGCGGCTGATGGTGCATTTCAGTTTGCGGTTTCCGGGATCCGCCAGTTCAATGAGCGGCATCTGGTTCCTGAAAACGGATCAGCAGTCGTTGATGCTATTGAAATCAAAGCGCCGACAATGGAATCGTTGCGAGAGACCACGAAGCAACTTGGCAACGAGGCTTTCCAGTCGTTCGTCGAGATTCCGCACCGGGAAGATCCGGTGGACATGATCAACGAACTGGCCCGCTTGAATTCCTCAGGCAGGTTCTTTGCCAAGATCCGTACCGGCGGCGTTACTCAGGAATTGATACCTGCTCCGGAAGAAGTGGCTCGTTTTATTTTCTGTTGTGCTGAGAACATGCTGGGGATGAAGGCGACCGCCGGACTGCATCATCCCGTCAGAAGCGAATTCAACCTGACCTATGAGGAAGACGCTCCAAGAGGCACGATGCACGGTTTTCTCAATGTCTTTTCTGCAATGTGCGCCGCATACGGGCTTGGGGCCCGAACAGACGAACTGTCGGCCTTGTTGAAAGAAGACTCTGCGGGCGCGTTTGAATTTGAACAGGAACGGTTGGTCGCAGGACCGTTCAACCTCAGCGCGAGAAAGATCGCTGCTATTCGTGACAAATACGCAATCTCGTTCGGTTCCTGCTCTTTCGATGAGCCAAAGGATGAGCTGTGTCAGATCGTCTTTGGCGATTGATCGTTACCCTTCCGCGCCCTTCGGAACTTTGATGCGCTCAAGCCTTGTTTCGGCACCAGTCTGAATTTGCGTTATCCCACTGGGAGGCGACAAGGACGAGGTTTATAACAAGGCATCCTTTCCCGTTTTTGTCGGAGCATCAATGTATCCAGTTAACGAAACCCACAACCCCGAATTGAAGTCGTGGGTGGAATCCGCCAACGACCCGTCGTCTGATTTTCCTGTCCAGAATCTTCCATACTGCGTCTTCGAAGATGGAGAATCTTCATCGGTCGGAGTCGGGATTGGTGACAGAATCCTCAATCTAAGCCGTTGCGCTTCGTTGCTGGACAGTCGTTTTCGCGCTGTTTCACAGAAGACACTGAGTGGAATTATGGCTCTGCCGTTCGCAGAGCGCAATGCATTGAGAGAAGCGATCGGAGGCCTTCTGCTGGAGGATACGGCAGCGGACAGGGCTGTCCTGGAAGATGCTCTGATTGCGCAGTCGGATGCTACGTTCCGGCTACCTTGCCGCATCGGCGATTACACGGATTTTTACGCATCCGTTTTTCACGCCACCAATGTCGGGTCTATGTTCAGGCCGAACAATCCGCTGCTGCCTAACTACAAACACATTCCGATCGGCTATCACGGCCGTGCATCGAGCGTTGTCGTCAGTGGTACAGAGGTGCGACGTCCTGTGGGTCAGAAAGCACCGGCCGATGAGAACAGCGGACCGTTCCGCGAGCCATGCAAGCTGCTCGACTATGAACTGGAAGTCGGGTTCTTTGTCGCCGAAGGCAACAAACTGGGATCGACAATTCCAATCGACCGGGCGGAGGAGTACTTGTTCGGAATGACCCTGGTCAACGACTGGTCGGCGAGGGATATTCAGAAATGGGAGTACCAGCCGCTCGGGCCGTTTCTGGCAAAGTCGTTCGCGACTTCGATTTCTCCCTGGGTGGTGACGATGGAAGCACTGGCTCCGTTCCGGGCACCTGCTCTGGAGCGAGCGGCCGGCGACCCGTCGCCGCTGGACTACCTTGCGAACGACAGGAATGATTCGCACGGCGGCGTGGATATCAAGCTGGAAGTCTGGCTGGCGTCCGAGCAGATGCGGAACGAAGGCAAAGATGCAATCTGCCTGAGCCGCGGGAATTTCACCAACATGTACTGGACGGTTGCGCAGATGCTGACGCATCACAGCAGCAATGGTTGCAACCTTCAGCCGGGCGATCTGATGGCCAGTGGTACCGTAAGCGGTCCGGAGCGTGATTCCCGTGGTTGTCTGCTTGAATTGACATGGGATGGAGACAAAGACAATCCGGTTCCCGGATCGCAGCGAACACCTATCGAGCTTCCGACGGGGGAGGAACGGAAATTCCTTGCTGATGGTGACGAGTTGATCATTCGCGGGTATTGCGACGACGGCTCGCATCGGCGAATCGGATTCGGTCAGTGTGCCGGCGTGATTCTGCCTGCGAACTGAGAATCAGGCGGCTCATAAGTTACCGAATGGCGGCTTTGCGACAATTTGTCCGGGCCGCAGAAGACGAATCGGCGTGTTTATTCCTGTTGGCATCGTGTGCCGGCAATCGCGTTGATGTAGGTGTGGCTTTTGAAGGCCCCTATAATTTCGTTATCGAATTTCGCCGTCAGACTCACAGCAGCAGAAACAATGCTCGCAAACAAATATACGGTCCTGCTGATCTGGATCAGCGCAGCCCTTGTGGTTGTTGGATGTAACCGTCCTGTCGAAGAGATCGTCACTCACGAGATGCCCAAATCGGAATCCGGGCTGGATTTACTCAACGAACCGCCGCCGTTTCTACAGGAGATAATGGACGGCGGTGGTAGAGGTACTGAAGGACCCACCGTTCCAGCACGAATGGTCGTTGCCATTACCGAACGGGGTGACGATGTATGGTTCTTCAAGATTCAGGGAGCGGCCGATCAAGTTGCAGAAACAGAGCCTGTCTGGCGGGAGTTCTTCGGCACCCTTGCTTTCGAAAACAACGAACCGGTCTGGACGTTGCCCGATGGATGGTCTGCTGACACAGAGGCTCAGGATCGTTTCGCCACGATCGCGATGAACGATGCCGAGCCACCGTTGGAGATGGCGGTAACCGTTTTTGCGATGCGGTTTGCACCGTTGATGAATGTAAACCGCTGGAGAGGCCAGATCATGCTGCCGCCGCTCCCGGAACTGGAAAGCGAACTTCCAACGATTCCTGGAAGCGGATTCGATTTTGTTCTGTTTGATGAGACAGGAGAAATGAATGATCCAACAGGTGCTCCCGTCGTAAGTGGTGAGTCCGTTGAAGCATCGCAACCGGAGCAGCAGATCACTTTCGATATTCCCGATGGATGGGAAGCGGAAGAGAGTTCGATGTCATTCATTCGAACACGGCTGGCACGAAAAGATGGTGAACGCGAAGTGAAGATCACCGTCAGCGAGATGTCGACCCAGAATGGATGGGACGATGTTGTAGGGCAGTGGTCTTCTCAGGCAGGCTTTACCGCACTCGACGAAGACGGTGTAGCCGAAAGAGTCAGCGAAGTGGCAATCGCAGGAGAGGCTGTAAGACAAATCAGGCTTGTAAGCGATGATGAAGAAGTCGTAACGGGCGTGATTGGCGCGATGCTCAATCGTGGCGACATCAACTGGTTCTTCAAACTGCACGGTGAGAAACAGTTAGTCGTTGAGTCTGAAGAGGATTTCGCGGTTTTCCTCGCGAGTTTCAAATTTGATGACGACGAGTCCGGCGAGGAAGAAAGCGCTGACGAGTCCGGTGAATGACCGGCCATGAGTTTACGCCTACTTCGTAAGGATCAGTTTTCCCTGACGTGTTCTTCTGAGGCGATAGATCTGCCCGTTGTTCTCGATCCAGATTTCGTCTCCACATCGGGCCAGTGACTCGAAACTGATTATTTTCGGCATCTGAGCTTTTGCAGCTTCTATCTCGTCCGCGTTGGTTGCCGACGGCTGCGGGCCGGATTCCGGATTCTCTTTATTCATGAATTTGTTCACGTCGCCTAGGCGCAAGGGCGTGGGGCTATTAAATTTCGCAGTTGAGATTGATTCTCAATTAAATTTAGTCATTACCGACGCTGCAGCAAGCCATCTTTTTCCGGTTATTTAAACCGTCTGACAGCCAGCCACAGTCGGGACGTTTTTCCTTAAGTGGTTTCTTTCAGGAGCACCCATGAGATTTGAGTTAGAAAAATTCTGCGCTACCGGAGCGCAAAAGCAGAAGAGAACAGGCGCCAGAACGGGATTTACTCTCGTTGAATTGCTGGTTGTCATCGCAATTATCGGGATTCTGATCGGTATGCTGCTGCCCGCGGTTCAGCAAGTCCGTGAGGCAGCCCGCCGAACATCTTGCGCAAATAACCTGCGACAGATGGGCCTGGCGACATTGAGCTACGAGTCGGCCTTTCAAGCGATGCCATCGACATGGCGTCTGCCTAACGGGGCGACCATTTCGTCAGCGGGGTCCGTTGATGGTTGGAGTGTACAGGCTCAGATTCTGCCGTATATCGAGCAAGCGAATGTTCACGACTCGATCGACTTTACCGTCGGATACAACGATACGCCACCAATCAACATCGGTGGAAACCTTGTGAACATGCCGTCTACTCGCATCGCCACTTTCCTGTGTCCAAGCGAAGTCAATGACCGTCTCCGTTTGAATGGTGCGGGCGAACCCTATCACTACCCGCTGAACTATGCGGCCAACGCTGGACTCTGGTTCGTTTTCGACCCGGTCAGCTTCAACACGGGACAGGGCGCAATGGGAACAGCACGAGAATTCACGGTCGGTTCCTACACAGACGGTATGAGCAACACCCTGCTGTACAGTGAGGTAAAGGCTTACAACCCTTATTTCCGCAACATCGGATTGACGGGCAATATTGCGATGCCGACTGATCCAGCTGCCGTTGCGGCACTTGGCGGCGACTTCAAAACGAACAGTGGTCACACCGAATGGGTGGATGGTCGAGTTCATCAGTCGAGTTTCACTTCTGTGTTTTCGCCGAACACGGTGGTTCCCTACAACGATGGAACAACTGACTACGACATTGACTGGACCAACCAGCAGGAAGGTAAGTCGACGACGGTCAGTACCTATGCTGCGGTAACCTCGCGCAGCTATCACCCTGCCGGTGTCAATGCATGCCGTGCTGACGGGTCGGTCAGCTACACCAATGACAACATTGATCTTGTCACCTGGCAGTCGCTTTCCACCCGGAATGGTGGAGAGATTATTCCTTCCAACTAGCCGCGGTATTCTGTCGCACTTTCGCGATAACTGCTGAATCTACAAGGCTGTCCGATGCTTGCGAAGCTGATTCGCATCGCTTCGGGCAGCCTGTTTTTGTAGAATTTCAAGGAATCCGGGGCTTTTCGGCCGCCAACGATCTGTTTTTGCGTGTCACTTTTTGTGACAGGGCGGTTTAGAAGTGACGGCATAGACTTTCACGTTGGGAATTGAAATGGCAACGACTCTGAGACCGGTCGACCAGGCATCCGAAAAATCCTCTGCAATGGTGACGGCAACCGGAGTTGCCCGGGCGATCGTAGAGCCACTTGCTTCTCTGAAGCTGACGGTCTTTCTGTTGATCGGAGCGGTTCTTGTAACGTGGATCGCAACGCTCGATCAGGCGCGCATCGATGTCTGGGAGCTGAAGGAAAAACACTTCCGTAGTTTCCTTGTGCAGGTCCCCTTCTCGACACTGTTTGTTCCAAAATGGTTTCCGGGTTTGCAGGGCATTCAGGGCAGCTTTTACATACCCAGCGGCATGACGCTGATGGTGGCGATGCTGATCAACCTGACTTCTGCGCATCTCCTGCGCTTCAAAATAAAAGCCAGCGGGTGGAAACTGGGAGTCGGTATTGCTGTAGGCCTGGTCGCGGCCGCGATGACCTGGATGGTGATTTTCAACCGTTCGGATGCAAGCGGACTTCAGACTCAGCCAGCCGACTGGACAAGAATGTGGTCGTGGATGCAGGTGCTGCTACTCGGGCTGTCTCTGTTTTCACTGGCTGGAGCGTGGATCACATCAGCTGAGAAACGGGTCGAGCGGATGCTGATGATCATCGGCGGTGTTCTCGGAATTGGAATTCTGACTTTGCTGTTTGCCCTCGGTGAAAAAGCCTTCATCGGTGATTCTGCGATGCGGATCTTGTGGCAGTTATTACAGTCCACGATCGTCGGCCTCGTAGGGCTCACCGCCTGCATAATGCTGTTTCATCGGAAAGCCGGGATCGTTCTCCTTCACCTTGGTATCGCCGGACTGATGGTCAATGAGATCTATGTCACGATGACCAATGAAGAACAGCGAATGCAGATCAAGGAAGGCCAGACAGTAAATACAACGTTCGACGTACGTTCCAACGAGCTGGTTGTTGTTGACCGTAGCGATCCTGAGACAGACAGAATTGTCACGATTCCGCACAGCAAGATCTTTGAAGGCGCAGTAATCGAGCACGACGACTTCCCCTTCACAATCGAAATCGCGGACTTTTACAGAAACTCTGATACGTTTCCTTCGGAAACGGGGACACGTGCGTCCGAGGGACTCGGACAGTTTTTCATATCCAACGAGAAACCTGTTGTCGCAGGCGCGGCGGCAAGCAGCGAGACCAACATGGCTTCGTGCTACGTCCGCATCTATGAGAAGAACGAAGATGAAGATGACGAAGAGAAGCTGCTAGGCGAGTGGCTGCTGGGCCAGGGGCTCTACCTGGCCTACGGAATGGACACAGTGACCGTTGACGACAAACAGTGGAACCTCGCGCTGCGGTTTAAGACCGCCTACAAGCCGTACGAAGTCACGCTGACCGACGTCCAGCGAGAGGATTATCTCGGTACCGAAGTGCCACGTTGGTATTCGTCAGACATTGTCTTTGTTGATCCTGAAAACGGCGTCGAGACCAACCAGAAGATCATCATGAATAACCCGCTCCGTTATTCAGGTGAGACTTTCTACCAGTCCGGTTACGACATGCGCAACGGAACGGAATCCACCGTTCTTCAGGTCGTCAGGAACCGTGGATGGATGACTCCGTACGTTTGTTGCATGCTGGTCGTTGTCGGGCTTGTTGCGCAGTTCGGATCGTCCCTCCTGACATTCATCGAAAAACGCCGCAAGTCCGCTGTCAAAAGCGGAGACAAGGGAGACAACCCGTTTGCGGCCCCTATGTCAGCTAAAGATGCACCGGAACAAACCTCCGGGTCCAGTGAGTCGTGGGTCAAGCGCTGGCTGCCAGTGATTATTGCCGGAGTGTTCTTTCTCTGGGTTGGCAATGAATTTCGCTCAGCTGGCAAACCGTTGAAGAACGGTGAAATGCGTCTGGATCTGTTCGGACAGATTCCTGTCGCATATGAGGGGCGCGTCAAGCCTCTCGATTCTGTCGCACGAAATCTGGCTAGAAACCTGAGCAATCGTGAGAGAGTCATCTATGACAATCCGATTCCCAGTCAGTCAGATCACAAAGAGGAGGCGATCCGCTGGCTTGCCGATACGATGTTCCGCGTTGACGGATATGAGAACTATCAGATCTTCCGGATCGAAGATCTGAATGTTCAGCAGGCGCTCGGGCTTACCAACCGTAAGGGACTCAAGTTTACCTTCCAGGAAATTGAAGACGCCAAGCCGGAACTTGACCGCCTCGTCGAAACGTTCCGGAGTCAGCCTGAGTCCGAGTGGTCATTGTTTGAAGCGAGGTTGTACGGCGTCCGGGACATGGTCGAAAGGATTGAGGGAGTGCGAATCCCGATGCTCGACACGGGTGAAGTCACCAACGACCCGATGGTACGTTTGAATATCGCTTCGCAGATTGCGAGAGCCGAAGGGGCACCGATGATCATTCCAACCGGCGATCCCGAAGAAGCGTGGGTGTCTCTCGCTGATGACTCCAACCGGCAGTGGCTGGGCGAAATTGCTCAGCAGTACGGTGTCGATGATGCGGCTGTTCTGGCTCTGACTTTGAGCGAAGAGTACACCGTTCAGCCGTGGATTCAGACACAAATCGTCAAGGGCTTGATTGAGGACATCGTTCGTGATGAAGAGGACCTTGAGCAAATCAAAGAAATCACCGGTGAGACTTCACTGCGTGAGATAATTCGCCTGCTGCAGAATCAGGAAACGTGGGCGAGCATTCCGCGGGAGCTCTACGCTGATAACATGGAGAGCGTCGAGGAGTTTGTGCGTGAGGAAGCAGAAGTAATCCGGCGCGATGAAGGCAAACTCGTCTACGGCATGATCAAAGACATCTTTGGCGGTGAAGTCGACAAGGTTGTGCCACCGGATAACGAACTTGCGGAACTGTTTCGCAGGCTCGCCCCGGCATATAGGGACAAAGACGCCGGGACGTTTAATTCGACTCTGGTAGCCTACCTCGACAAGGTCAACACTGATTCGCCCGAAGGCATGAATGTAGCCGGTGTCAAACTGGAGTCATTCTTCAACAACTTCGCGCCGTTCTATATCGGGATGGTTCTTTTTCTCGTGGCGTTTGTTGTGACAACTGTCGGCTGGATCGTCTGGCAGAAGCCAATGAACCAGACCGCTTCCCTGTTGCTGGTTCTGGCGTTCGTGGTTGTCACAGCAGGCCTTGTGATGCGAGTCATTATTTCGGGGCGACCTCCGATTACAAACCTCTACACGACGTTCCTGTTCGTCGCAGCTGCCTCCGTACCGTTTGCACTGGTCGTTGAACGGCTGACAAAAGTCGGGGCGGGAAACATTGTCGGGTCACTGATCGGATACCTGACATTGTTGTGGGCTTGGACAATGACAATTCAGGATGGTGACTCATTTACCGTACTTGTTGCCGTTCTCGATACTCAGTTCTGGCTGTCCACTCACGTGGTCATCGTCACGATGGGTTACGTCGCAACGCTGCTTGCCGGAACTGCAGGGGTTGTATTTATCACGATCGGGATTTTCTCAACCAGCCTGGCAAAGCAGAGTGAGCGACGATTGCTTGCCAACATGATCTACGGGCTCGTCTGCTTCGGTCTGCTGTTCAGCTTCTTCGGTACAGTTCTCGGCGGACTGTGGGCCGATGATTCGTGGGGGCGTTTCTGGGGCTGGGATCCGAAAGAAAACGGCGCGTTGATGATCGTTCTGTGGAATGCAGTCGTCCTGCACGCACGCTGGGCTGGAATCATCCGTGAGCGTGGTCTTGCGGGCCTCGCTATCGTTGGAAATATCCTGACAATGTGGTCGTGGATCGCGGTAAATGAAATGGGAGTCGGGCTCCATGCGTACGCTGACAGCGAAGCGAGCACGATGCAATACGTCACGATGTTCTGGGCGGTTATGATCGGTTTCTCACTGGCCGCGATCATTCCGACAAAGTTCTGGCGCAGCTACAGAAATGAAGCTGCATGAGCCGGAAGTTGTTTTGCAGTACGAGTTGGATAATAGTATCCGGATGGTCTCGTCGATAAATTCGATGTCACGTTTCTGTCCCGATCGGTCCAGCTATGAAATCTTCAAGTTCAAGACGTTCGTTTCTTTCAGCACTTGCGGCCGGTTCGCTGGTGCCCCTGACGGCTGTTGCTGCCACCGCGCAACAGGATGAAGAGGCTGATACGTCCGGTGCGCGAAAGACCTACCCGGTCGCACTGTCGACATATTCGCTCTGGAGATTTCGAAACGACGACTTGCGGGATATCCACAGGTGCATCGACATCGCAGATGAAATGGGATTCGATGGAGTCGAATTGCTGCTGTATCAGATCGAGCAGAACGATCTGCTCAGCCATTCCAGGTTGATGTCATTCAAACGGCATGCACTGCGGCTCGGCATGCCCCTGATGGGCATGTCCACCCATCAGGGCTTTGTGACGCCGGATCGTGAAAAACGCCAGCAGCAGATCGATCTGACCATCGGCCAGATTGAACTGGCTTACAAGCTCGGCATTCCGACGATGCGCGTAAATACGGGGCGGTGGGGCACGTCAGCGAGTTTTGACGAGTTGATGGCCAATCGTGGCATCGAGCCGCCACTGGAAGGCTACACCGACGAAGACGGGTATCCGTGGGTCATCGATGCGCTGGAACAGTGTGTGCGTGTGGCGGAAAAGTGTGGTGTCGTGCTTGGCCTGGAGAACCATTGGGGACTCGGGCTTACCCCGGAAGGTGTTCTGCGGATAGTAAATGCAGTCGACTCACCATGGCTGCAGATTACGACGGATACAGGAAACTTCCTCGAAGAGCCGTACGAACGTCTTGAGTTGATGGCTGATCAGACGATCCTGGTCCAGGCCAAGACTTACTACGGTGGCGGTCAGTGGTATACGCTGGATCTTGATTATCCGAGAATCGCTCAGATACTGCGGGAACACAACTATCGCGGTTACATCTCACTGGAGTTTGAAGGGATGGAAGACTATCGCACTGCGATTCCAAGGAGCCTGGCACTTATGCGGCAGGCGTTTACGCGCGACTGATGACGGTCTCTTTCCGACTGGCGGAGCCAATGAATGCGCGGTCAACGCAGTTGAGGGACGTCGATCCCGCCGCTGGCGAATCGAGGCTCGGGCACATAAAAGTGGCTGAGCACGGCTACCAGACGCTGGTCGTAGATCTTGGGTTCAATGTCGTCCGGACACACCAGGAAGTTGGCGAAGTCGAGCATGTTTTTAGGTGGGGCTCCGTTGGAAACAAGGAGGGCGTTTCCGGTAGTGTCAGAACCTGTTTGCGTGTAGGCGATCACACCTGCCTGAGGCCCGCTCAGAGATAACCGGCCCTGCTCGATTTCACAGATTAGATTCAAGCCGCTGAATGCGATTTCAGTTTCCTCAGGCCGTAAGGGAACCGTCAGGCCGAGATGCTGTACTGCGGACACAAGTGTCTGGATTCCGATCGTACCCGTCTTGCACATTGCGTGTGCTGACATCGAGTGAACCTGGCTGTCTACGATCTCACAGCGATGGATGTGAAAATCACAGATCCCGCTCAACGACTGGCCATATGGCGCTACGATCTGTCCCAGATCGATCGAGCGAAAGAACCCCGCGATCTCGGCACCAACACTGCCGTCAGGTTTGGGACGTACGTCGATCTTGCCAGTGAATTCACATGCAGCACCAAGTCCGCGTACGTCGGGAACAAGGTCGTTGACCAGCCACGCAGGAAGAAAGTTCGATCCGGTTTCTATTCCGAATTCACTTCGCTCCTGAAGCTCGCCGGCACCCTGATGGAAATAACACTGAACGGGTGAACCCGTCAGATCATTTTCCAGATACAGCCTCGCTGTAACCGCAGTCGCATCGTCATATGGAACAACGTCAATCACGATGCCCGTGGCAACAACAGAAGGTTGATACTCCAGGTCCGGAATTTCAGCAGTTATCGTCGTCTTTCCAAAAGCAACCTGCCATGGCTGATCGGCGGTATGTGAACGAACAATACTCTCTCGAAAACGATCGATCAGATGAACTAGAGCGCGGCTGCTGATAGAGACGGGGCTTTCAACGTGAATCAACCTCGTTTCGCCCTGAATCACTCTGACCTGAGTCGCTTTAAGCAGGCTGCCGAGTTCCGGATCACGAAACTCGACTCCGCGAAGAATTGTCTCGTACGGACCCTTGCACTCCACGGAAACAACCGACGTCTCTACAGCCAGTTCAGCTTGAATCGACTGTTGCCAGCTGGCGGCCGTTTGCGGGTGAAAAATCCAGTAGGCAGTCATGCATGTCGGCAGGGCACAGGTGAGCAGGAATGCGAGGCGACATATGGTTCGCCGTGCGTTGTCGCTCAACTGTCGCTGATAGTGCATGTATGACTTCCATGTCCAAATGACGATTCACCTCGAATCGCCAAGCTGGTCCCGTTTCGACATCCTTGCCGGAGGGTTCTGGGAATGGCTCATTGGAGAGCCAGACGCGTGGCAGAGTTTAGATGCGTTTGCCTAGTGACGGGAAGCCATATCGTGGAAAAGCTGGTAGCGTGCTTGCATCTCCTGAACGCTGTCGCCCCCGAATTTCTCGACAAATGCGCGGGCAATTTCAAAGCTGACTACGTTTTCGATGATAACGCTAGCAGCCGGCACTGCGCAAATGTCGCTTCGTTCGTAACTTGCCCCCATCGGTTCACGAGTTTTCATATCGATCGACTCAAGCGGTTTCTGCAGGGTGCTGATCGGCTTCATCGCGGCTCGAACGACAAGCGGCTGGCCGTTGGTCATACCGGCTTCGAGGCCTCCCGCATTATTCGTCGAACGTTCAAAGCCGAGGTTGGGCTGATCGGCTTTCGATTTGTCAAAGGCAATGGGGTCGTGAACCTGGCTTCCCGGCAGCCGTGCTGACTCGAATCCCATTCCGATTTCAACACCTTTGATGGCTTGCACCGCCATCACCGCCTGAGCAATCTGGCCATCAAGTTTGCGATCCCACTGGGCATGGGTTCCCAGGCCGAAAGGAAGTCCCTCAACTCGACACTCAACGATTCCACCCAGGGTGTCACCTTGTTGTTTGGTTTCGTCGATAAGAGTTTTCACTGCTTCATCAGTTGAAGGATCCAGCGAATAGATTTCGCTTTTCTCTCGCGATTCGAGGTGGTCGTCGATCGTACCGGCCGGCACCGGGATTTCCATCGACCCGAGGCTGACGACGTAACCGATTGAACGAACTCCGAAAACGTTCAGCAGTTGCTTGGCGAGGGCCCCCGCTGCAACGCGGACGCAAGTTTCTCTCGCGCTGGCTCTTTCGAGGATGCCGCGGATAGAACTGAGATATTTGATGCTTCCACTGAGGTCTCCGTGACCGGGCCGGGGACGAGGAAGTTCTTTCAGGCGTTCAAGTTTGTAGTCCCGGTTGATGACCTGCATAGCAATCGGGCTTCCCAGTGTTGTGCCCTGCCAGGTCCCGGTGAGAAATTCGATTTCGTCAGTCTCAAGTCTCTGGCGTTGGCCCCTGCCATAGCCGCCTTGTCTGCGCCGGAGTTGTTCGTTGATTAGTGGTTCATCGATTTCCAGTCCTGCTGGAAACCCGTCCACCATCGCAATCATCGTCTTGCCGTGGGATTCTCCGGCGGTCCAGTATCGCAGCATGTCAGTCTTTAACGGTAAGAAGTAGGTGCAAGGAAGCAGTGCCGGATGTTGCGCCGGCTACGCATGGAGACTGCTGCCGGATGATTCCACCAGTGGCAGCTTCTCCACCTGTACGGCGGATTGTACCCAATCAAGTTCAGCAACCATATCTGGTGCACCGTCTCACCGCCGGAGCCATCCTGCCATCTTGGGTCGGATCGGCTAAGTTATGAGCATCTGTCTTCTTTTGAGCGGCTGATGAAGTTTCTACGCAAAAATCTATTCATCGCAATGCTGCTGATAACCATGGTTGTCGGATATTTTCTGGCTCAAGACCTCGAGTGGTTCGCTTCCCGGTCGTGGCTCAAATGGTTGATCGTGGTTGTGACCTTGTTCGTGATGGCTCTTCCCATCGAATTCAGCGCACTTCGGAAAGCTGTGTCCAGGCCGATGGCTGCCATCATTGCCTGTCTGGTCAGTTACCTGTTTATTCCGCTGCTCATGTGGCCATTGTCACGGCTTGCCGGGCCCGTGCTGGGACCGGGCTTGATCATGGTCGCGGCTGTGCCGGTGACGCTTGCCAGTGCGGCAGTCTGGACGCGTCGTGCGGGCGGCGACGACAGCATCGCGCTTCTGGTGACAATCATTACCAACTCAATTTGTTTCCTGATGACACCCCTGTGGATGTACTGGATCAGCGGGCTTTCCATCGAACGTGAACTTCTTACCGGAACAATTGTCAACCTGTTTCTGTTCGTCGTTCTGCCAATGGCCGCGGCGCAAATTCTTCGTGCAGTTCACAAGCCAATCGGTGTTGCGGCGACGTTTCATAAATCGAAACTGAGCGTGATAGCGCAGGCGGGCGTGCTGGCCATGATTCTGATTGGCGCCGTCAAAACGAGCCTAAGAATGGCGGACGGCGAAACGGTAATCACGGCAGCCGGTATTCTGATAACGATCGGTGTGGCCTCGGTCGTCCATTTGTCGGCTCTTGCATTCGGAATTTTCTGTGCCAGAGCCACAGGGTTGGCGAGAGACCGTCAGATCGCTGTCGGAATCGCGGGCAGTCAGAAGACACTGATGATCGGATTGTCAGCGGCAACCTCCCTGGGCGTTACGATCATCCCGCTGGTCGTCTATCAGGTGTTTCAGCTGACGGTGGACACTTTTATTGCTGACCGCTGGCGGATGCGATCCGAGGAACAGAGAACCGAATCACCATCCCCGGAGGAAGTTGCCAACCTTGTTGATACAAACCCGGATTGATATAGTTCGGTACTGAAATTCATAAAACAGAACCGGTGAAAACCGTCATGAAATCTCTTTCTCTCGCTGATTCCTAGCCGCAGTCTCTGCTAACGACCGGCCGACCGGTGCACTATCGACGCACTACTACCGGCGCACTTCCGACGCCCTGTAGTGTGCTGCATTCTTTAGATCAGCTAACGTGGCTCAGGCCGCGCAAAACAGCTTCCAACGACAGACAAGCTAAAGCAGAACAAGCTCAAAGAAAGAGAACCAATGCGTGATATGCTGGACGAAAAGCTTGAGAGATTCGAGCATCTCGAACAAAGCATGACTGACCCTGAAGTCCTGGGCGATTCCAACAGGATGGCTGCAGTCGCCCGCGAGCACGGATCGCTGGCCAAACTGGCTACCAAATACCGTCGCTTCAAGACGATCATTGAAGAGATCGTTGGAGTCCGTGAAATGGCCGGCTCCAGCGACCCCGAAGAGCGTGAAATGGCCGAGGAGGAACTTAATAGCCTTCTGGAACAGCGCGAAGAGCTGTGGAACGAACTGCTCGACATGACCATCGGCGGTGACGACGCCAACCGCGCACGATGCGTTATGGAGATCCGCGCAGGAACCGGTGGTGACGAAGCAGCGCTGTTTTCCCGCGATCTCTACGAGATGTACAAGCGTTATGCGGAAAAGAAGAAGTGGAAGTTCTCGGTACTCGAATCCAGCCCGTCAGAACTCGGTGGCTTTAAAGAGATCACAATTTCTGTCGAAGGCGAGGCCTGCTACCGCGAGCTTCAATACGAAAGTGGTGGTCACCGTGTACAGCGAGTTCCCGAAACCGAGACCAAAGGCAGGGTCCATACTTCTGCAGCCACAGTAGCAGTCCTTCCTGAACCGGAGGATGTCGAAGTCGACCTCAAGCCGGATGATTATGAGACCGAAAGATACGCGGCCAGTAGTGGGCCCGGTGGACAGCACGTCAACAAAACTGCTTCCGCGATCCGCCTGACCCATCATGAAACCGGAATTGTCGTCAAGTGTTTTGAAGAACGTTCGCAACACAAAAACCTGGCTAAAGCGATCCGGATTCTGAAGTCAAAGTTGTACAACCATTTCCGCGAAATGGAGGAAAAACAACGAGCCGACGCGCGCAAAACTCTCGTCGGTTCCGGGGACCGCAGCCAGCGCATACGGACGTACAACTTTCCCGACAACCGGGTGACCGATCACCGGATCGGACTGACGATCTACAAACTGGATCAGATTATGGCCGGCGCAGTCGAAATGCTGACCGATGCACTCATCGATCATGACCGGCAGACCCTTCGCAGTTCAATGGGTACGCTTGACTGAGCCCGAATGGAATCCACCGCCAGCAGCGCAACATACGCGGCGCAGCAAGGACACTTCTGCCATGAGTCAGGAACAATCAACTGCCGGTCAGACCGATGCCTGGACGATAAAACGTCTGCTCGACTGGACGGCGGAGTATTTCGATAAAAGCGGATCAGACAGTCCGAGACTCGCGGCCGAAATTCTGCTGGCCGAAGCACTGGGTTGCCAGCGAATCGAACTCTATACCCGATTCGATGAAGTGCCCGGACAGGAACCGGTTACCACATTTCGCGGCTGGGTAAAGCGGCACGCAGAGGGGGAGCCTGTTGCCTACCTCGTCGGGCATCGTGAGTTCTACTCGCTCCGGTTTACGGTGAATCAACATGTTCTGATTCCACGCCCCGAAACCGAGCACGTTGTCGTTGCCGCAATCGAAGCAGCAAAAATGCTGGACGAAGGCAGACCTCGCATCGTGGATATCGGAACCGGCAGCGGCTGTATTATTGTCGCGCTGGCAAAGCATATTCAGGAAGCCAGTTTCGGAGCGACGGATATTTCAGCAGACGCAATTGAAGTCGCGAAAGCGAACGCTGAATCCAACGAGGTTGTCGACCGGATCCGGTTTCTTAATTGCGACCTGTTGGAGAAAATCGAATCACCCGTTCATATCGTTGTCAGCAATCCACCGTACATCGGAACCGAAGAGCGGGGGACCGTTGAGGAGAACGTCCGGAAGTTCGAGCCGGATGTTGCTTTGTTTTCAGGAAGCGATGGAACAGAAGCAACCGCACGTCTGATTGAGCAGGCTGCTGACAAGCTGGCGGATGGAGGCTTTCTGATATTCGAAACAAGCCCTTTCATCGCTGACAGATGCCGGGACCTGGTAAACGCGACAGGTGTTTTGAAGGTTGAAAAAACGGTTCGCGACCTTGGCGGACATCAACGCGTTATTGTCGCACGAAAAGGATGACGGCGTTGTCTGTGCGCGAAACTCTAACAGTTATTCCCGTTGTTACGGCAGCCTGAGTTGTTCGTGACCGAAAATGCATCAGCCTGGTTTGAATTGCCGCAGGCATGACGAATAAATACGTGAGGACCTCACGTTTTTAACGGCATTGTCGATGGCCAGAAAAAGCAAGCTAAGCAAACTCTCCAGTATGAAGAAATCCGGCCGCAAGCCGGAAGCATCAAGCGCAGGTTCAAACCTGCGCTGGGCGGCTTCGTACGTTGAATATCTGCGCAGTGAATGTCACCTCGCCGAGAACACGGTGAAAGCCTACGAGCGTGATATTCAGCGCTTTATGCAGTGGCTTGGCGCTAAAAGGATGCCCGACTTGACCATCGCAGAGCTGTCTGATTTTGTTGCATGGCTCGCAAGATTCGAACTGGCTCCCGCATCGGTCACACGCCACATCGTTGCTCTGAAGATGTTTTTCCGGTATCTGCAACTGGAAGGACTTCTGGTTGACAATAAAGCCGAGCTGCTTGGAAGCCAGCGTCTCTGGCAGCGCATTCCTTCGGTTCTTTCGCCACGCGAAGTTGACCGGTTTCTTAATGCGCCCCGGAGGGTTGAGCTGTACTACCTGCGCGATCGTGCGTTGCTTGAGATGCTGTACGCGACCGGTTGCCGCGCTTCGGAATTGTCCAGCTTGAACGTGCGGGACTTGAGGCTCAAAGAACGCTACTGCAAATGTCACGGTAAAGGTGACAAGCAGCGTATGGCACCTCTGGGCGATGCCGCAATCGAAGCAGTCCGGGCCTATTTGAAAGGGCTGCGACCTCAACTGGCCGCCGTTCCATCGGAAGAGCCGCCCTGGTTGTTTTTGTCGCGCAGCGGCAGACGGCTTCGGCGTGAAGCGATCTGGGAGCTTGTCAAAAAGTATGCGCTGGAGGCCGGGATATCAGTAAAGATCAGTCCTCACACGCTGCGCCATAGTTTTGCGACACATCTGCTTGCCGGGGGAGCCGACCTGAGGCAGGTGCAGGAGATGCTGGGCCATTCGAGTATCGCGACAACCCAGATCTATACACACGTTGATCAGTCACGGCTGAAAAAGGTGCATCAGCAATTTCATCCGCGAGCCTGAGCGGTTATCACCTCGCTTCGTAGTTTGCCACGTGGCTAAGTTTTTCGTTTTCGTGCGGTGACTTCTATCTCGACTTTCATTTCCGGCCTGACGAGACCTGCAACGATCATGGTTGCGGCTGGACGGATGTCAGCGAAAAATTCGCCCAGAACCGGAAAGACCTCATCGGCAAAAGACACCTCGGTCACGATGTAGTTGGCACGAATGATGTCGTTCGCATCGAAACCGGCCTGCTCAAGAGTATCGCTGATTGTGCCAAGGGCATTGCGCGTCTGTTGCACAACACTTTCGGGCATTTCCATGTTTTCGTAGTCGTAACCGGTTGTACCGGAGACAAAACACCAGTCCCCGTCCACAAGAGCGCGGGAATAGCCGGCCTGTTTCTCAAACGGCGAGCCGGTGGAAATGTGCTTTCTCATTTATTTCTTCCTGCGGTTGCGCGATATATATTGAACGCTGAGCATCTTGAACGCTGAAACCGTCTGTAGAATGAGCGAGTCTGCTATGAAGAAAAAGAGCCTTTACGAACAGGTGTTCGGCTCGTGGATCATCGTAGCCATTGCCCTTGGACTGATTGCGCTGGCATTCTGGACTGCGCGAAACGATGAAGCGTTTCCAGAAGCTCCGGGGCAGGTTAACAGTGTGCCGGAGTAGCTGAGGCACGGCAATCAGGAGAACCGGGAACGGGCGGCGCTGCAAATGAGAGACGCTAATGAGCAGCCGCGCTAAAATGAGACCGCGCAATGATGCGATCTAACCTTGCGAGTTGTCTTTGAATTTTATCGACTCGATCAGTTTATTGATCGTACCGTCTTCATTGATGGTTCCTGAAACCGACTCGATCGCCTTGACCGTGTATTTATATTTGAGTTCAGGATAGATATCGAATTCGACCTCCGTTTCCACCGCCGTCGAGGGATCGGCTTCACCGGCGAGCGATTCTTCGACAAACTTGGTCAGCTCATCGAATCGAGTCTGAGGATCGCTGAATGTCGCGTCAATGATCCCGTTGTCAGCATAGATCTCCAGCAGACTGCCGTCAGCGGCAGCTTTGAGTTCGATATAGATGACATCGGGTAGCTGTTCTTCGATGTCCATCGGGTTGTTCGTGGCCAATGGCATCTTGATGTTGAAATCGC
>JBCCFB010000001.1:0-108562 GCA_039029995.1 Planctomycetota bacterium | reverse complement strand
GGCACCGATCCCGCATTGAAAGGCACAATCTTAAACCCTACTGCTGATATGACGAATAGCGATGTCAGGCAAAAAAAGGGTTGATTTCCCGCTGACGTACCGTTTTGTCGCACCCGTATCGATTGCGGCTGGCCAGAACTCCGGTCACAATGAGACTGTCATCAAGACAGGACATTGAGCATTCTCCCGTAGAAAATCCTGCGACCGGATTCCCGCCTTACGTATAGTCAGGTTGTCCTGATCAGAACTCTTCCGGAATCACCACCGGCATCAACGAAATGAGCGAGCAATTCCCCTTCGGATACGAACGAATCGCCGCTACGACATGGGCATATTTGTCGAGCCTGTTGATGCTTTGTGTGTTCTTCAAGTTCAACCGGTTCTGGAGTATCCGCAACTTCGACCTGCTTCTCATCGTCCTGCTGGCTCCCGGAATCCTCCTCGTTGAAGGCGGTCGCCAATGGGTTGAAAATGAAGATCCGGTTCAGGCTTCTTCTGCATTTGATCCCGCAGCTGAAACTGACGCTGCCGGAACGAATGGTCCGGATTCATCAAGCACCGGCGATTCTCCCCGGCCAGACGGTACGGATGCCCCGCAAGACGGCGGTGAAGAGCCAGTAGTCCCGCCAGACAACGAAGAGATCATTGCTCTGCCTGATCAGGCCGAAACGCCCCCGCTGATTGAGGAGGATCCGGATACCGGAGAATTAAGTGCGGCTGAGCTACCTCGTGGAGAACGCCTTCAACGTCTCGGGTATATCTGGCTGTTTGCCGTCGCCGCACTCTTTCTGCTCAGGCTGCTACTCGATCCTGTACTGGTGCGTCGCCCACTGCTTGAACCCAACATGACTCCGGGCGGTCTGGTGTTTATGGGCTGCAGCCTGATGATCTTCCTGTTCGCGAACATCATTTCGGCAAAGCCGAACGCCGACGATCTTTCCGGAGCCAGTGATGCGATCAAGATGCTTCAGCGTGAAGCCGTCGCGGAGGATGAGGGCGCGCAGGAACGCCTGTTAAGGCGTGGGCCGGGTTACCAGCTTTTCAGCCTGTTCCCGATCATTCCATCGTTCGGAGACGAGCGCGAGATCCGTGAGATTCTCGATGTGGATCCTGAAGACGAAAACACACACATGAATCGTTACGTAATCGCTGCAAAAAGCCTCGCGATTGCCAGTCAGATTCTCATCGTCCTCGGGCTGGTCTTGATCGGCCATCTGCATTTCAAGAGTTTTCGTGCCGGTGTCGGTATGGCGGTGATCTATCTGATTCTCCCCTATACAGCCGTTTTCACCGGGCATGTCATGCACGCACTTCCCGCGGCTTTGATGCTTTGGGCGCTGGTATTGTTGCGCCGTCCGGGTTTCGCGGGAGTCTTCATCGGACTGGCGGCGGGAGTCTCCTACTATCCACTGTTTCTTCTGCCTCTGTGGATCAGTTTTTACTGGGAAAAAGGCCGGGCGAGATTCCTCATCGGCTTCTTCTGCGCCCTGGCCATCTGTATCGGCGGCCTCATGTTCACGTCTTACGACGTATCTGACTTTCTGGCCCAGCTTAGAACCATGTTCGGATTCTGGGTGCCGAAGCTGCAGGGACTCGAAGGTGTCTGGGCACTGGGATGGGATGCATGGTATCGACTACCACTACTGGTCGCGTTTATCGCGCTGAGTGTTTCGTTCGCTTTCTGGCCGGAACAGAAAAACGTCGGTACGTTGATTGCGTTTTCAGGAGCCATCATGGCCGCGCTGCAGTTCTGGCACGGATTCGAGGGTGGCCTTCTTCTTGCATGGTACGTGCCCTTTGCGCTGCTGACGATCTTTCGTCCCAATCTCGACGGCCGGATCGCCAGCGTCGAACTTGCAGTAGCAGAAAAGGCAAGGCGTCTACGCAGTGCAGAAATGAGCGAAGAACTGCTGCCGGTCGAGTAAGTACCGGTTGAGTAAGTAATGGTGTCCGCGATGTAAGCCGTTTCAGCAGAAGCGCGATCGGTTCCAGCTGTGCCGGTAATCAGGACAATCCGGCCTGCAAGTCAGCTCGCGGTCGCCCAGCGCTGCCTACAGTCCGAACTCCCGGAAGAGCGCGGACCGTGATCATGAACTTTGCCGATGAATGAAGTGGATCGTTTCATTTTCATCGGAGCGCTGAAATGCGCCGTTTTCTGATCACAACTGTGCTGCTACTGGTCATCGTTTTTGGCGGATGGCTGTTGTACAACCGCAATCGCATTAATTCCGCGGGCGATGTGGTAACGCTGATTCGTGAAGCGATTCCGGCAATTCCCGCGTCGTTCAGCAACTCAGGTGACGCGCAACCTGCAGCGTTCGATCCGCGCAATCCGGAAACCGTACGTATCGCGTCTTTCAAACTGAACTCAAGGACCGGCGCAGCTGAGCATCCGGCAGCCATGCGGTTGATGACGGAGATCTGCCGGCAGTTTGACTTGATCGCTTTGCAGGAAGTGAGTGACCAGGGTAACCAGTGGCTTTCGCGACTGGCTGTCTCACTGAGCGAAGCCACGGGCTCCCAGTTTCGCTATATCACGGGTGGTCAATCAGACGGGGTCCAGTTCGCGATTCTGTTTGACGCAAACCGGCTGGATGTCGACCACCTGAACACTTATACCGTCAACGACCCGGATGGTGTCCTTTCTCGACCGCCGCTCGTCGGCTGGTTCCGCGCGCGAAACGCTCCACCGGAGTCCGCGTTTACTTTCACCGTTGCCAACGTGCAGCTGGACGCAAACCGGCCCGACCTTGAACTTGCCTATCTGCAGGAGTTGTTTCGCGCAATCCGGAACGACGGCCGGGGTGAGGATGATGTAATCATTGCAGGCGATTTCAGCGCGGGAGACCGAGGGCTGGGGCTTGTTCGAGAGAAGTCAAATCTGACCTGGGTGGTCTCCAACCAGGCCACCGATACGATGCAGCAGTCTCAGTACGACAACCTGGTGTTCAGCGAGCTTGCAACGGTCGAATTCACCGGCTTTGCCGACGTGTTCGACTTCATGAAGTTCTACAACCTTCGTCTTCAGGACGCGATCGGAATCTCAGAACACCTGCCTGTCTGGGCAGAGTTCTCTGTTTACGAGGGATTCGGCGAAGGGCGGGTCGCAGAATCCGGTGCAGAACTGAATCGCTGACAAACAACGGCTGCCGACCGTCAATTGCCGTACATTTCTTCGACTGCCAGCCGCACGTCCTCGACGTTGATAACCGGGTAGGCTTCAATCGCCTCACGGTCCGACTTAAGCAGCCTGAAATCGCTGCGGACTTTGCCAGCCAGACGGTATTTACCGGTGGCAAGCAACGTTTGAATATAGAGCCCCGTCTTTTTTAGTTGACGATCCAGTTCCCTCGCTTCGTCATCGACCGTTCTGGCGTTCATCAACTTCGTTGCCGCAGCAAGATCAAGGATCTCAGATGCGAGTTGGGGTGGAAACTGCGACGGTGGTTCCGGTCTGGTGCAGGCCGCTTCTATCGCCGCGCTTACTGCTTCGTTTTCGAATTCGCACAGGTGATGATCTTCCAGATGGGCAATATAAAATCCGGTTCGTGTTTTGATTTGAGAAGGAGTAAGCGGAGGAAGATGAAGTACGGTGTAATCCTCCAGCGCATCCTGTTGCACTGAGATCTTCTCAAAGCCATCAGGGCTCGTCGTTGCAATCAAAAGGCTGTTCGGATTGCGTAGCCAGGGACCGATGGTCGTTCCCAGCGGATTTGCCGAATCCCAGAGACGCGTTGCAAAGACGTGCTCAATTCCTTCAAACACAAGCGCCGTCAGATTTTTGCTCACCGCTTCGCCGAGGCAGTTCAACAGCCGCTCAGGCAGGTCGTTTGCGTTACCGAATTTCGCATGGGAAATCAGCATCTTGCGCATCTGCAGATCTGCAAGTGCTGGCGGCGCGTCTCCGTGCGCCAGCTCGTGAGACAGATGGAATACATAGTCGGCAGCAAGCACAGGATGGCCCACCAGCATGATGCAGCGACGGTGACGCCGGGTCATCGCAAGTCGCATCTGAGCGTTGATTGCGTCGTCCAGTTGCAATGACCGGCTCGCCGGAATCTCCGCAGCTTGTTCAACGAGATCACTGGTCCATTTATCCAGCCATGAATCTCCATGTCGCTGCCTGGCGGAAATCGGCTCAGGTGCCAGTTCTTCTACATCGAATCGAAGAATATCTTGAATGCCCTGCCGTGTCCTGCGTGCATCAGCACCAAGCGCAACCAGAACCCGTCCTGCGGTTGATTCGGGAATACCAATCAGGCCCAGCAGAAGATGTTCGCTTCCGACAAGGCTGTGTTGAAGCGACCTGGCTTCTTCGACGGCCAGTTCAACCACGCGACGCATATCGCCGGTTTGCGGCAACCGGCTGTTGGCGAAGTGAGGGCGCGGTGTCAGTGGAACCCGCTTTTCTACTTCTGCGCGGGCTGCTGGAACGTCCACTTCCATGTTGCGCAGAACGACTGCTCCGACTCCTGTTCCTTCTTCAATTATCCCCAGTAACAGGTGTCCGGTATCGACTGCTTCACTTCTGAGATTTACTGCTTCGACGTGAGCGAGCCTGAGAATCTCGCGTGCGCGCCTGGTAAATACTGTCATGACCAGTACCTTTGGCAACGTGCCTGAAAGAGTGTGAAAAGAGCGAATCACTCTGCCGGAGAATACCGAACTGAAAGATTAGGAAAGTGATCAGCTGTAACTTAAATCGACAAATTACCCTCCCGAATCCAATTGTACCCGATGCCTGCGTTTGACACGCTGGCAACGAAATCGAGAATAACAGCAGGAAACTCTTTCATATGAAACGAGTTGCACGTCAAAGTGGAAACACTGCGATCTGATTGCAGATCAGACAGCAATCCGAATTCTCAAGTGGAATATTCTCTAGCTTAACGACTCCGGCATGAACGTAAGCTGTATTCATTGCGGCAAGCTGTTTTCGATAACAGCAGATCAACTCGGCAAGCGCGGGAAATGTCCGCATTGTCGTGAACAGATCAAGCTGCCGCGCCGCGAACGCAGGTTTGCCTATCTGGAGGAGAGAATCTCGCCTCCCCGTCGCACGCTCGAACATATGATGTGTGGCTTCACCGCTCTGATCATGCACTTGCTCGTACTGATCGTGATTGCACTTATGCCCTGGGGTGATTTCTCGGACGGCTATGAGGGGGACGGGGAACAAATTCTCATTGGACACCTGTCCCAGGAAAAGCTGGTTAACAATCCGACGGACGAACTAACCCGGATGGAAATCGATAATCCGAACGATTTCCAGCCGCTGGATATCATGCAGACCGAGTTGTTTGCAGACGCGTCAGAAAACCCTTTGTCCAACAATCCACTCGATATTTCACTTCCTGCAATGTCCGGCGGCGCGCGACAGTCGTTTGAAGTCCGTTCAATCGATCAAGGCGACCCGCTGGCTGGCGGCAGCGAAGCATTCGGGAAAATGGTGGATCGCTTGAAGCGGGATGGACTGGATATCGTCATCTGCTTTGACAGCACCGGCAGCATGGGCGGTGAGATCGAAGAAGTCAAAGGAAGGATACAACGGATCGGTGACGTTCTGCTGCAGATGATTCCCAAAGCACGAATCAGCATCTGCACTTATCGAGATCACGGCGATACGTATCTGGTCAAAGGAGAAAGTCTGACTGACGACATCGCACGGATCGTCGATTTTCTAGATACCGTTGAGGCTGATGGAGGAGGCGACAATCCCGAGGCTGTTCATCAGGGTTTGCAATGGGCGATTGAACGAAATGACTTCCGCCCGCGTGCCCGCAAGGTCATCTTGCTCTTTGGCGACGCGCCCCCGCATCCGGATAAATCAGTGACATGCCAGAGTCTTGCCTCTGATTTCCGCAAAGGCGGTGGAATCGTCAGCACTGTCACATGCAGGTCGGAGGAGATTCTCCCCGAGTTTGAGGCGATTGCGAGAATTGGAGCCGGTGAGGCCTTTTTGACCTCCAACGAACGCGAAATCATGACTCAACTGATGGTGCTGGTTTTCGGCAGTCGCCATCGAACCAAGGTTCTTGAAGCTTTCGATTTACTTGAAAATTAGGGGCTTCCCGAGCTGCCTTGCCGTTGAAAATGAGCCCGTTTCAACTAAATTCAGAATGTGAGTTTCGGCCCCCTAATCCATCCAACAGCCTCAGCTTGAGGCGGGCCGGTAAATGATTTCTTGATGCCGGTGCTAGTACGGCAAAAACACTTACTTTGCAGCGATTAACTCGCCGAAAATCATCTAACCGCTGCAGCTCCGCCGCAACACAAGGACTGCATTTTGTAATGAATGTCCATACTGACAAAACTGAACAGAGTTCTGAGACTTCGCCCGAAACGGACGCCATGACAGAGTCAAAAACAGAGAATGTTTCGTCATATCAAATGACGCACTTGAAAATGCTCGAAGCCGAGAGCATTCACATTATCCGCGAGGTCGCAGCCGAATTCGATAACCCGGTCATGCTGTATTCGATCGGCAAGGACTCATCGGTGATGGTGCATCTTGCACTGAAGGCATTTTATCCTGCCAAGCCTCCGTTCCCTTTGATGCATGTTGATACGACCTGGAAGTTTCAGGACATGTACAAGTTCCGCGAAGAATACGCGAAGAAGGAACTTGGCCTGGAAGTCATCACGCATATCAACGAGGAAGGGAGAGCCATGGGCCTGGACCCGATGGTCTCCAGTGGTAAGCATACGACTGTGATGAAGACTGAAGGTCTCAAACAGGGTCTGGACAAGTACAAGTTCGACGCTGCTTTCGGTGGAGCACGACGCGACGAAGAGAAGTCGCGTGCGAAAGAACGCGTCTACTCATTCCGCGATCAGAACCATCGCTGGGATCCGAAGAACCAGCGACCGGAACTCTGGAATCTCTACAACGCCAAAGTCAACAAAGGCGAGAGCATCCGCGTGTTCCCGATTTCCAACTGGACGGAGCTCGACGTCTGGCAGTACATCCATCTCGAGAATATCCCGATCGTACCGCTGTATAAGGCGGCGGTTCGTCCAGTCGTTAAACGTGACGGAATTCTCATCATGGTCGATGACGACCGCCTGAACCTTGAAGAAGGTGAAGTTCCGGAGCAGATGCTGGTTCGTTTCCGGACCCTTGGCTGCTATCCGCTGACCGGTGCCATTGAATCACCCGCGACGACGCTGCCTGAGATTATTCAGGAGATGCTGCTGGCCACTAAATCTGAACGTGAAGGCCGGCTGATTGATAACGATGACGAAGGGACGATGCAGGACAAGAAAGAAGAAGGCTACTTCTAGATACTGCGCACCTTTTGAGCCTTATCAGACGGGAAACGCCACGACGGCTACCCGTTTATCCGCACACCGAATTTAACAATACATATTCAAACCAATGTCACATCAATCCGACCTTATCGCTACCGATATCAATGCCTACCTTGAGCAGCATGAGCGAAAAGAGCTGCTCCGCTTTCTGACGTGCGGTAGCGTTGATGACGGAAAGAGTACTCTGATCGGCCGCCTGCTGTATGACTCGAAGATGATTTACGAGGATCAGCTTGCGAAGATCGAAAAAGACAGCGCGGTTCACGGGACCGTCGGCGGCGATTTCGATCCCGCCCTGCTTACTGACGGTCTGAAAGAAGAACGTGAACAGGGCATCACCATCGATGTTGCCTATCGTTACTTCTCAACGGCCAGGCGAAAATTCATCATCGCCGATACTCCGGGCCACGAGCAATACACTCGCAACATGGCTACCGGCGCTTCAACGGCTGACCTCGCGATCATTCTTGTTGACGCCCGCCCCGGCCACGGCGTCATGGAGCAGACCAAGCGTCACAGCTTTATCGCTTCGCTGCTCGGTATCAAACACGTTCTCGTCGCCGTCAACAAAATGGATCTCGTTGACTATTCACAGGATGTCTTCACACAGATTCAGGCGGACTATCGTGAGTTCGCATCCCGACTGGACTTTCCTGATCTGCACTTCATTCCGATCTCGGCTCTGCTCGGTGACAACGTTGTCGATCGCAGTGAGAACATGCCGTGGTATGAAGGCCACACGTTGATGAATTTCCTCGAGACCGTCTACATCGGCTCGGATCGCAACCTGCGCGACTTCCGGTTCCCGGTTCAACTGGTTCTCCGGCCCGACCTCGACTTCAGGGGATTCGCGGGAACGATCGCATCGGGAATTGTGCGTGTCGGCGATGAGATTATGACATTGCCCTCGCGCAAGACCAGTAAGGTGAAGGAAATCGTGACGTATGACGGCAACATCCAGGAAGCCCACGCTCCGATGTCAGTCACTCTTACACTCGAAGACGAAATCGACTCCAGTCGTGGTGACATGATCGTCCGTCCGGGCAACGTCCCGACCGTTGATCAGAAGTTCGACGCGATGGTCGTCTGGATGAATGAAAAAGCGATGGTCCCCGGACAGCAGTATCTGTTTAAACAGACCACACGCGTTGTTCCGGGAACGATCAAGACGCTTCGATACCAGATCGACGTCAACACGATGAAGAGTAATCCGGCCCCGACGCTTGAGCTGAACCAGATCGGCCGTGTCAACATTTCGCTGACGCGCCCGCTGATGTTTGATTCGTATCGCCGGAACAAGCAGACGGGCGCATTTATTGTGATCGATAGGATCACCAACGTTACTGTCGCCGCCGGTATGATTCTGGCGCGCAAGACCAGCGAAGGTGAAGATCACTGGGAAGGGCTCGCGAGTGAAAACCTGACCAGCGAATTGAGTAACGTCTCACCGGAAGAGCGTGAAGCCCGCTTCGGACAGAAGCCTGCGACAGTGCTGCTCACAGGTCTTCCGGGTGCCGGAAAGTCAACAACCGCCTACGGCGTTGAGCGACGACTGTTCGATATGGGTCGAAGTGCAATGGTCCTCGACGGCCAGAACATTCGAATGGGAATCAACCGCGACCTGAACTTCTCGGCAGCAGATCGCAGCGAAAACCTGCGCCGTGCAGCGGAAGTGTCCCGCCTGATGAACAAGGCCGGACTGATCAGCGTGATGGCTCTGGTTGCTCCGGACGAAGAGTCGCGCAAACGGGCGGTCGAGGTGATCGGTGCCGACAACTGTGTTGTCGTTCATCTGGACGCGCCGGCCGAAGTTTGTGCAGAACGCAATCTCTCCGCACAGAAAGAAGGGGCGGACGAGGAAGTCCCGACAAACTATCAGGCACCGACGGATGCCGATCTGGTGATCGACACGTCCCAACTGGCTCCTGCCGATTGTGTTGCGAAAGTCGTGAGCCTGCTCGAAGAGCGTGGATTCGTGGAATAAGCCGCTGCACGTTGATTTTGAAAACCCTGTAACGCCGGCGGACGGTTTCCGCAGGCGTGCAGAGGTGGACAACGACTTGCGCTCGCATGTAGTCTGTTAGTGACCCGAAAAAATCACTAACGGAACGTCACCCTTGCTGACCGCCGAGTATCCACCATTTCGTCCGCTCAGTTTCTGCAGCGGCCCGCACCAGCAGACGATCGGAGCCTTTCTTGCGCCCGGACGGATGTCCGGACACAAAGCTGTAAAGCACGTCGTTTCGCTTTCCGATGGCGACCGGCTTGTGATTCATGACGATCAGCCGCGTTCATGGATCACCGGTGACCGGATTGCAGTTCTGTTTCACGGTCTGTGCGGTTGTCATGGATCACCCTACATCGTGCGGACGTCGGACAAGTTACGTCGCGCGGGAATCAGGACGATCCGCGTTGACATGCGCGGCTTTGGTGACAGCGCGTTGATCTCACGATCACATGCCCACGCCGGGTGCAGCCAGGATGTCGGATCGATTATCCGGTTTCTCGATGGCATCAGCCCGCTCTCCCGGATCAGCTTGATCGGATTCTCAATGGGAGCAAACATTGTTCTCAAGGCGATCGGTGAATGGGGTGAACACTTCCCGTTGAACGTGGACTCGGCGATCGTTGTTGCTCCCCCGGTCTGCCTGATGTCTACGTCTGCCAACCTCAGAAGCTACGGCAATCGGATCTATGATCGCTACTTTACCGCCCGGCTGAAAAAGCAGCTTCAGATGCGACGACGCCATGTCAAAGGCCTCGTCGATGTGAACCTCAGGCAAGTGCCCGATAGATTGATCCACTTTGACGATCAGTTCACTGCCCCCGTATGGGGTTACAGCGGCGCACGCGAGTACTATGAATCGGCGAGTTGCGGACCGCTGATGAAGTACGTTCAGATTCCAACCGTCATCGTCACGTCCAGGGATGATCCGATCGTCCCGTTTGAGATCTTTGATCGTTTCGAAATGTCTTCGAACATTGAAATGGTTGCGACAGGCAGCGGCGGCCATCTGGGTTTTCTGGCACGTGGCGATACAGATCCCGATCGTTTCTGGCTCGACTGGCGAATCGCAAAATGGGTTGGGGCAATTGATGACGTGCCATAACTGCGACAGATCGCCGGTCAACGATTAGAATAACGGTTCCGATCCACTTTTATGAGCTGGCCATGTATCGAATCCCGCTTGCAGTACTTTGCCCGTTTCTTTTCTGTGTATCAGCGTTTGCACAGCAATCAGCCGACCACGACTGGCCCAGGTTCAGAGGTCCCAATGGCAGTGGTATTTCAGCTGACTCGGTCATTCCCGATACCTGGTCGTCAGATGACTATGCGTGGACAATCGAGCTGCGTGGTACAGGCACAAGCTCGCCTGTGATCTTCGGCGAGCAGATGTTTGTCACCAGCGCCGATTCTGATACCGGTGAGAATTTCCTTGAGTGCTTCGACAAACGTTCCGGCGAAAAGAAGTGGGAAGTTGCAGTCGAATCGAAGCCCTACCGGATGCATCCACAGAACAGCTTTGCATCTTCTACACCCGTTGTTGATGAATCGGGTATCTACTTTATGGTGGGTAATCCCGAAAGCGTACAGATGATCGGCTGCGACCATGATGGAGCAGAAAAGTGGCGTCACGAATTCGGCACATTCAAAGCCCAGCACGGGTTCAGCATGTCGCCGGTTCTGTATGAAGACCGTGTCGTCTTCATTCACTCACAACAGGCTGTCGGCATCCGCGATGGAGGCGCGCCCGGGGACAGCGTGGCGTACGCGCTTGCTACCGAAAACGGTGAGGTGTTGTGGGAACGCCCGCTGACTACAACCCGCGCATGCTATTCGACACCATGCATCTTCCGGCAGGAAGGAAATGCTGATCAGATTCTATGCAGCAATACGGGGGATGGTTTCTACAGCCTCGACCCGTTGAACGGTGAATTGAACTGGTCAATGCCGGGGCTCGAATTGAGGACGGTTGCGGCAACGGTTGTCGATGGCGACAAAGTCTACGCCAGCAATGGAAGTGGTGGCGGTGGTAACTATCTTGTCGCCATCCGCGCGGGAGCTGTATCAAGTAGTGGCGAGGTCGTTGAACCAGAACCACTTTTCGAGGTCCGGCAGGCGGCTAACTACGTTCCAACGCCGCTGGTTACCAATGACTTGCTCTTCATGTTCGGAGATCGTGGAATCGTGTCCTGCTATGACTCCACCGACGGAACTTTGCATTGGCAGGAACGTCTTGGAAGAGGGTTCTCAGGTTCACCCGTCGCCGCCGGAAACAACATCTACATCATCGAACCGGAGGGGCGGATTCTGGTTCTTCGAGCAACCGATGATTTTGAGCTGATACATGAAATCGAAGCCGGGGAAGAAAGTCGGGCGACGCCGGCAATTTCAGGCGACCGGATCTATTTCCGTACCGCTTCAAAAGTGATGGCGCTGGGCGGGGAATAGCAATGAACGGGAATCAGCATGCAATAATGAGTCGCAAAGGATACGCTCATACCGGTCAGGCGCGGAAAATCGAGAAAAACTGCGAATTCAATGCACCCATTCACAGGCTTCCGGGTATAGATAAAAGGCTGTTTTGCCCGGTCTATAATGATCTTTGCTGAACAGCCCGATCGCGAAGTTCCCCTTTTGCTGAAACCTATAAAAATGCTGACCGCAACAAGACTGACTACATTGCTGGCATTTGCTTGTCTCGCAACCGTCGCTGCTGTTTCCCACGCGCAGGAAGAGTCTACTCAGGAATCCGGCCAGGCGGCTTCTCAGGACGGCGCACAGGAACAGGAAGGTGGATCGGATGAAGTTCAGGATCTCGATTTGATCAGCGGACGACCGGTCATCGGTAATCGTGTAGACCGGCAGGTAGATGAAATCTACGAGCGCGGGCTGCAGTTTCTTGCCGCTGCGCAAAAACGGGATGGCTCCTGGACAACCAGTTCGGGCTTCGGCAGCGAAACGGCTGGAGTCTGCGGCATATGTGTCCTCGCTTTTCTGTCGTCCGGTGAGGACCCGAACTTCGGTCCATACGCTGTTCAAGTGCGGCGCGGCCTCCGCCACATCATTCTGCAACAAAGCACTCGCTCAGGTTTGTTTGAAGGCAACGTCTACGACTACGGTTTTGCAATGCTATGCCTTGCCGAAGCATACGGAGCTGTCGACGATGAGTTGCTTTGGTCGGGAGTCGCAGAGGACGAACGAAACCGGACAATCGGCGAAGCCCTCGAACTGGCAGTACGAGCGGCACAGGTAAAAGATTCACGCCCTGACTTTGGCGGCCCCGCATGGTGGTCCACCGCATCAGACCCGTCGTCGGGAGTTACCGACACATCGGTCGCCGGATCGGTTCTAGTGGGTCTGCTGGCAGCCAGAAATGCCGGCATTGCTGTTCCTGACAAGACTATTGATCGCTGCATCCAGTATTTTCGCAGCATGGCTAATCGCGACGGAACCGTTGGCTACTATTTGACCGCTGGCGATCCTTACGGCAATTCGATGGCTCGAACCAGCATCATGAATCTCGTTCTGGCGATTGCAAAGCGACGTGATCTCGACGAATTTGCAGCGTCCACCCAGTATTTGAAAGATCATATCGAAGACGAGTATGACACCCATCCGTTGTACGGCCGCTATTACATGGCGCAGGCGCTGTTTCAGTGCGATATCGACTCGTGGGCGCGCTGGAATCGTGAGATGATTGCAAAGGTCGAAAACGAACAGAACGACGACGGGAGTATCGGTGTCAGTCCGTACGGCAAGAATTACTCGACCGCTATCTCATTGCTCTCGTTAGCGCTCAATTACAGATTCCTGCCGATCTACGAACGATAATCTGAACGCTGGAACCTGAACGTCGAATGTCTCGGCATGGAGCCGCGCGCAGTGGCAATTACTGATTACGGGTCGCCACAGACCACAATAGCCCTCTAAAATCCGGCTATGTGGAACTTCTGGATCGATGTTGGCGGCACCTTTACCGACTGTCTGGCACTTTCGCCTGACGGTGTTGAGCATGTGATAAAAGTTCTCAGCTCAGGTAAAGCCAGAGGAGTCATCTCTGCTCGCGATGGCGACCGCGCCGTATTCGACCATTCCGGCTCCATCGACTTCAAGCCATTGTGGGCAGGTTCCGAATTTCATCTGCTCAGTGAGCACGGACAGCGCTTGTGGACCTGCATTGTTGAATCTGTAGACGAAGCAGGAAACCGGTTCATCCTGTCTGAAGCGTTGCCCGAAGGGGCCGCTATCGGCACTCGATTCGAACTGGACCCCGGTCAGCATGCTCCCCTGGTCGCCATCAGAATGATCATCGGAGAGGCGCTTGGAGAGCCATTGCCTCCGATGAATGTTCATCTGGGTACGACGCGCGGTACGAACGCGTTACTGACTCGTTCGGGCGCAAGAACGGCATTTGTGACCACGCGCGGAATGGGCGATCTACTGACCATTGGAGACCAGTCCCGCCCTGCTCTCTTCGACCTGCACATCCGCAAGCCGGCCGGACTGTACGAGGTCGCGATCGAAATCGACGAGCGGATCCTTGCAGACGGTAGAGTCGAAAAAGCACCCGACGAAACGGAAGTTGTTAGCCAGTTTGTGCAGTTGAAAAATGCCGGTATTGAATCGATTGCAATCAGCCTGATGTTCGGCTATTGCTATCCGGGCCATGAGCAAATTGTCGCCAGATGCGCGCGACGTGCCGGATTCGATGATGTTTGTCTGTCTTCAGAAGTCGCTCCACTCATAAAAATACTGCCACGCAGCGAGACAACAGTTCTCGACGCCTATCTGAATCCGGTGATTGTCCGCTATTTAAACAAAATAGAATCAGCGCTATGCGATGGAAGTCGTCTCCAGTTGATGACATCGTCAGGCGGGCTCGTTCCCCGTTCAAGATTTTCAGGAAAAGACTCCGTGTTATCCGGGCCAGCCGGAGGCGTTGTCGGAGCCGCACGCACCTGCGAGCAGGCTGGTTTTGCAAAGATGCTTGGTTTTGACATGGGTGGCACAAGCACCGATGTCTCAAGATATGACGGACGTTTCGAACTGGAGTTTGAATCGAAGAAGGCGGACGTTCGCATCGTCGCCCCGATGATGGCGGTCGAAACAGTTGCTGCAGGAGGCGGCTCGATCTGTCGATTTGACGGAACAAGACTTGTCGTCGGTCCTTCCAGCGCCGGAGCGGATCCGGGACCGGCATGCTACGGTCGAGGAGGCCCGTTGACGGTTACCGATCTCAATTTATGGCTCGGACGAATTCACACAGACCGTTTTCCACTACCTCTAAACCGCGACGCCGTCCGGACGCGACTGGACGAACTTTGTGGTGAGCTGCGTGATAGCGGGTTTGAATACTCAAATCATCAACTCGCCGAAGGCCTGCTTTCCATCGCCAACAATAATATGGCTGAAGCAATTCGCAGCGTCTCAGTAGCTCGAGGGTACGATCCCCGGGATTACGTGCTGATGTCATTTGGTGGAGCCGGGTCACAACACTGCTGTGCTGTTGCGCGCCAGATCGGCATCGATCGGATTCTGGATCATCCGCGCAGCAGCATTCTAAGCGCCGTCGGAATTCAGCTTGCAGATCGAACGAATGATGCCGTTCAATCGATGCTGAGGCCGCTTGAGGAATCGACTTCTGACGAAATAGATTCAGTTTTCAAGAAACTCGAAAGACGAGTTGCAGACGCTTTGATTGACGAGGGCAACGACGAAAATGAGATCGAATACGTAACCAGCCTTGATCTCAGATATGAACTGACCGATGCCTTTCTAACGGTTCCAACGCCAGACGATGGGGACTACCGGACGGCGTTCGAACGCGTGCACCGCCAGCAGTTCGGCTACTTGCAAAGTCGCCCTGTCGAAGTTGTCGCCGCACGCCTGAGTGGGTCTGTTCGCGGTCGACAGTTGAATCCAACTGGAGAACTGCAAGCGCCAGCGCCAGCGGAACCTGTCCAATCACAAACAATGGTCTTTGACGGGTCAGAGGTTTCAGCAGACATCTACAACCGCGACAAGTTGCATCCAGGCAATGTTGTGGCAGGTCCGGCGATTATTGCCAGTCGGTTTTCAACGACGATCGTCGATCCCGGCTGGATTGCAACCATGCTGGCGGACCATCAACTTGTGATCGAATCGACGGGCAATACCGGCAAATACGAGATTGGTGACCCGGGTGATGCGGTTGATGCCGTCCAGCTTGAAATTTTCAACAGCGCATTCTCATCGATCGCGCGTCAAATGGGGATTTCGCTTCAAAAGACTTCGACAAGCGTCAACGTAAAAGAACGGTTGGATTTCAGCTGCGCTCTGTTTACCGCAGAGGGTGACCTTGTGGTTAACGCTCCGCACATTCCGGTTCATCTCGGCGCGATGAGCGAATCTGTCCGCTGGATTATCAAACTGAACGCGGACGTGAATGACGGCGATGTGTTTATAACCAACGATCCCTACGCCGGTGGCTCGCATCTGCCCGACATCACGGTTGTGACCCCGGTCTTTATCGAGGAGCAGCTGGTTTTCTGGGTCGCCAGCCGCAGTCACCACGCTGAGATCGGTGGAAAGTCACCCGGATCAATGCCCCCTGACGCGACCGCGCTCGAAGAAGAAGGTGTGGTCATCCGCAACTTCAAGCTTGTTGATCGCGGAAAGGGCAATTTTGAAGGGCTCGAGAAAATACTCAGGATGCATAGGTTTCCTTCCCGAAGCCCGGCCTCCAATATTGCCGACGTCAAAGCACAGGTTGCTTCCAACCGGACCGGCCAGGCGGGTCTGTTGCAGCTGGTAGAAACCCGTTCACTTTCGATCGTCATGGCCTACACAAAACACATCCGTAGCGCCGCCGCTCGCAAGTCAGAACGGACGATCACACTCCTGCCAGACGGAGAATTCAGTTTTGAAGACCGTATGGACAACGGGTTGGCAATTCGAGTCAGGATTTCAATTGATGGTTCTCAAATGGCCATTGATTTTACGGGAACGGATCCAATAGCTGGAGACAACCTGAATGCGAATCGCGGCATTGTTCTTGCTGCTGTGATGTACGTGGTGCGGTGCCTGATCGACGAAGATATTCCGTTGAATGAGGGGGTGCTTGATCCGGTAACGGTCACTCTGCCTGAGTGTTTTCTGAATCCGACGGCTGCAGAAGATCCAGACAAGAGTCCGGCTATTGTCGGTGGCAACGTAGAGACATCACAACGGGTAGTGGATGTACTGCTGGGAGCGCTGGGCGCTGCAGCAGCCAGTCAGGGAACGATGAACAACTGGTTGATGGGTGACGACTCATTCGGCTACTACGAAACGGTCGGCGGTGGCAGCGGAGCGACTGAGAATGGTAATGGCGCGGATGCTGTCCATGTACACATGTCCAATACAAGGCTCACGGACCCGGAAATTCTGGAGACCCGTTACCCGTCAATCCTGAGAAAGTTTGCCGTGCGAAAGGAAAGTGGCGGAGATGGCGTCAACAAAGGCGGAAATGGCATGGTCCGCGAAGTCGAGTTTACAGCACCTCTTACCCTTTCACTGCTCACCGGCCGTCGCGGGAATGACGAAGACGGTTGCATTCCATTCGGAATGCGAGGCGGCGGAAGCGGAATGCCGGGAAGAAACCTCCTGATTAAAAACGATGGATCGGAAACCGAACTCCCTTTCCGTTGCAAACGCGAGGTCCTGCCGGGCGAAAGACTAAGGCTTGAAACACCCGGTGGAGGTGGCTGGGGACGGCATTAGCCCGCGAGCGGTTAGTGGCTTAAAGAAACTCGACATCCAGTCGGGCATTCTTCAGGTGCAGGAAATGGAGAAGTGCATCAATACAAAGAATGATACCCAGCATTTCAAGCCCTTCTTCAATGCACTGAAACACAGTGAACATCACAGATTCCGAGTTGCCTGATTCGTAAAGCGGTCCTTCAAGAAGCTCGACACCGATTGCGCCGCTTACAAATACTGCCCCCGAAACGAAGATCTTGTTCCGGACCACAGGCGGCAGTTCAAAAACGAATTTTCCAAACGCAGCAGCGCAAGCGAGCGCAAATATGGCACCTGGAATCACCCAGGCGAAATAGAGCAAACCACCGGTGTTTAACCATCCCTGTAAGGTTGCATCGGCAAGCTCGTGAATCATGACTGCTTCGTCGAGAGCGAGGATGACGAAAAGAATAGCCAGCAGCCCGAACATCTGTCTCTGCCGGTTGTTGGATCGTTCGAGGATTTTTAAGCAACACATGGCAACCCCGGCGTTGAGCAACCAGAGGAGCGATGACCACCAGTTCGGAATGCTGGGTTCCATTCCAAGGTCGAATCGACTGAGTAGCCTTGCAGTTTTTCCTTCCGGATCGTTGAGTACCTGATAGGTAACAACCCGAACTGCTCCTCCGAGGACTACCAGTGCCGCCGAGATTACCGTCAGCCACGCGACGAGCGTTTTCCTTCGAAAGCTGGCTGGTTTTGAGTGTGGCATCTGGCATTTTCCGGTTGTTCGACAAATCCAATATAGCTGGAGCAACCCGCAGGCGTGGGCTAATGCAACTCGATACCCGGAGTTCCGCATGCGCGGGGGTTGCCGCATTGGCGAACCGCCACCTGGAAATTGAATTGGCAATAGACGATTCCGTACCTCGCTCCCCCAAGCCAGTTCATGACCAGATTCCGTATCGCAATGATGCACGAAATCACGGCTGATGAACGTGCGGTTTGGCGGAAGTTGGCTGGTAGAGCTGATCCATTTGAAAGTCCACTTCTGCATCCGGAATATGTGGAAGCCCTCGACGCGGTTCGAAATGACGTGCGAATCGGCCTCGTGGAAAAGAACGAGAAGTTAATCGGATTGCTGCCGTTCCACCTCTCGGAAAAAAACCGTGGAGCCCCGACGGGTGGTGAAGTTTCTGACCTTCATGCGTTTTTGACAACGGGAGCGTCGACAGATTTCCGGGACTGGATCCGCGGATTCGGATTGAAAAGGTTTGATTTTGACCACCTCGTCGGGCAAGTGCCTGACCGTTACGTATTTCGCCGCGATCCGTGGTTTCGCATTAACCTGACTGAAGGCTTCAGTCCTTATGTCGGGGATCTTGGACAGAGTAGCAACATTCTTTCCCAGGCGCGACGTAACCGCCGGCGTCTGGAGAAGTCCTTCGGCAGAGTTCAGCTGACATGGGATTCGTACGACCCGGAAATCCTCGATTCGCTGAAGTTGTGGAAATCCGACGAGCTGGATGCCAGAGGTTACTCAAACCCGTTCAGGCTTCCATGGGTGCATGGTCTGATCACAGGCTTGATGAAAGAGGCGTCAAAACACTGCCACGGTTTGCTTAGCTGCATGCACGCCGGCGAAGAAGTTATCTCGATTCACTTTGGCATCGCGAATCGGAAAACACTCGTCTCCTGGCTCCCGTGTATCAATCCTGTCTTCGCGCGATATTCACCTGGCAACCTTCTGCTTCTTGAACTCGCGCGCGAAGCTTCAAACCGCGATTTGAAAATGATTGATCTCGGAAGAGGCGAAAACCAGACGAAGCTTCGTCTGGCTAATGATGTCTCAACCATGGCAATCGGATCAGTCTGCAGTTCACCGCTGAACTTCGGGCTTCTGAAGATGAAGCACCTGATGCGCAGGTGCGGAAGCCGGCTGATTCGATCGAAAATGTTCAACCGGAATGCACAACGGAAATTCAATGTCAAATAAGCTCGCATCGTTCGACGCTCTAAAGGGCAAACGTGTATTTGTCACCGGGCATACCGGTTTCAAGGGTTCGTGGCTTTGTCTGTGGCTGGACGCTCTGGGATGTGAAGTTTTCGGTTATGCCCTCGAAGCGCCGACACAGCCTTCGAACTTCACCGTCAGTGGTATTGAGGAAGTTGTCACCCACAGCAGGATTGCTGACATAAGAGACGCGAAAGAACTCGCTCGATCAATCGACGAGTTCAAGCCTGACCTGATCATGCACCTTGCCGCACAATCAGTGGTACGACATGGATACGAAGCGCCTATTGATACCCTTTCGACAAACGTAATGGGGACCGCAAATGTTCTGGAAGCAGTCCGGAAGATCGGCCGGCCGTGTTCCGTGCTCTGCGTGACCAGCGACAAATGCTACCGCAATGATGAACAGGCATGGGGCTACCGGGAATGTGACCATCTGGGAGAAAGCGATCCCTATGGAGCCAGCAAAGGAGCCGCAGAGCTGGTCATACGGAGCTATCGAAAATCCTACTTTCCCTTGTCAGATATTGAAAATCATGGAGTCCGCCTTGCAAGTGCCAGAGCAGGAAACGTAATCGGAGGCGGCGATTGGACGGGTCACGGACTCATTGCCGACTGTGTGCGGGCGTTTGCTGAGGGAAGAGAAGTCGAATTGCGAAACCCGAAAGCTCAGCGTCCATGGCAACACGTTCTGCAATGCCTGAGCGGCTACCTGACTGTATCGGCACTCCTTCTTTCCGGAGATGATCCTCGAATTTGCAGTGCCTGGAACTTCGGGCCGGTAAACGGAGACGAACTGCCGGTGCACGAAGTGGTGGACTACCTTGCAAATTACTGGCCCGGCTCGGGGTGGACCGACGTCAGCAAAGGTGACGCCGAACATGAATCGCAGATCCTCCGTCTATCTATCGACAAAGCAGTCTGGGAACTGGGCTGGAACCCCGGTTGGAACGTCTACCAGTCACTGGACGCGACGGCAAACTGGTTTCTCGAGTACTTTTCGAATCCTGAAAAAATGCGGGAAGTCTGTTTCTCTCAGATCCGGCAATACGAAAAGGTATTGTTCGGTGAGGTGGGTGCGTCCCCATGAGCGATTCAAATTCAAAACAACTGGGCAGGCTTGCCAACCAGCTGATCCCCGGGGGCTGCCATACCTATGCGAAAGGAGATGACCAGTTTCCCGTGAACGCTCCCCCGATCATCAGCCATGGCCGTGGCTGTCGAGTGTGGGACGCCGATGGAAACGAATACATTGAATTCGGGTTAGGTTGCCGCGCGGTTTCACTCGGCCATGCCTTCGAACCTGTTGTCGAAGCAGTTCGAAATGAACTCCTAAGAGGCGTCAATTTCTCGAGAGCATCTGTCATGGAAGTCCGATGTGCAGAGATGCTGCTGAATCTGATCGAACCGGCGGAGATGGTGAAGTTCTGCAAAGACGGGTCCGACGCTACAACCGCTGCTCTAAAACTCGCGCGGGCAGTAACGGGTCGGGACATGGTCGCGATCTGCAAGGATCAGCCGTTCTTCTCCATCAATGACTGGTTTATCGGAACGACGACAATCAATGCCGGAATTCCGGAGTCCGTGAAACAGCTGACCAAAGGCTTTCGATACAACGATCCGGATTCACTCGAAGACCTGTTCAGAAGGTATCCCGGGCAGATTGCCTGCGTCATTCTTGAAGCCGAAAAGTACTCTCCTCCTGAAGACAATTTCTTGTTCAAGGTTCAGGAAATCTGTCGGGCAAACGGCGCTCTTTTTGTTCTCGACGAAATGATCACCGGATTCCGGTGGCACAATCGCGGCGCACAGCACGTTTATGGTCTGGATCCTGATCTTTCCACGTTCGGAAAGGCGCTGGCAAACGGGTTCAGCGTTTCGGCACTACTTGGCAAGCGAAAATACATGGAGCGCGGCGGGTTATATCACGACTCCGAACGGGTCTTTCTGCTTTCCACCACTCACGGCGCAGAGACACACGGACTTGCAGCCGCAATGGCCACCATGCAGTTCTATATGGACAACCCGGTTATTCAGACGCTCGAAGCGCGCGGTGATCAGCTTAGAGCAGGCATCTGCGACGCGATCGATCGGCAGGGACTGTCATCCCATGTCGGCGTGATTGGACGGTCGTCAAACCTTGTGTTCACGACTCGAGATGCAGAAGGCAGGCCTTGCCAGGAGTTCCGGACACTTCTGATGCAGGAGTTGATACGACGAGGGATCCTCGGAACATCACTGGTAGTCAGCTACTCGCATACGCCAGAGGATATCGAAACAGCAATCCGTGCCTTCGAAGCAGCCCTCCCGATCTACAAGTCAGCTCTAGAACGAGGGCCGCAGCAATTTCTGACGGGACGGCCGACCAGCGTTGTCTATCGCCGCTTCAACGGCCCTTCGTATTCGTCGCCACCAGCTAACGATTAGACAGTAGCTGGCCACAATAGATGGCCTCGGGGCAGACGATGCCCTAATTGGCCTCGGGGCAGACGATGCCCTAATTGGCGTTGGGCAGGCGATGCCCCAATTGGCATGGGGCAGACGATGCCTCAATTGGTATGGGGCAGACGATGCCCCGATAACCGTTAAATACCGCGTGGTCATAAGTACCGGCCGGCAGAATGCCGGATTCCTGCTGCATCTTTGATTCTCAGCGACGATTCGCGCCCCGCGTTTTGAATTGCTCATAGCCGGAAAGCTTCCGGCTTTATCGGAACCCTGTCTGGAATCCTCAAAACCTGCTGGAACTTAAGCGTGTCCGTTTCACCAGATCAAATCGGCAGCCTGATCGACCGTTTGCTCCCTGTTCACCGTTCGCAAACTGGTGAGGGAGTCCGGGAAACTCTGCGCATGTTGAGGGAGTTTGATCTGGATGTCCGTACGAAGGAAGTTCCAAGCGGCACGACCTGTTTTGACTGGGAAATTCCGCAGGAGTGGCGGATTCGAGACGCATATATTGCGGACGAAAGTGGTCAGCGCATTGTCGATTATAAAATGTCAAATCTGCATGTGTGCAACGGAAGCGTCCCCGTTGACTCCTTGATGACGTTTGATGAACTGATGCCGTTTCTTCATGCATCAGACCACGAACTTGACCACCCCTACCGGACAGTTTTCTTCCGCGACACATGGGGCTTCTGCATTAGCCGCCAACAGTTGCAGGCACTTCAACAGCACAACCGTCTGCGTGTCAGAATCGATTCTGAATACTCGGACGGTTCCCTTACCTACGGGGAGGCAATGCTGCCGGGCGATTCGCAGGATACAGTGTTGATGTGGACGCACATCTGCCATCCTTCTCTGGCAAATGACAACGTATCCGGGATCGCTACGGCAGCATGCGTCTACCATCAGCTTGCCGAACAAAAAAGCAGGAGGCTGAGCTACCGGTTTGTATTTGCGCCGGCAACGATTGGAGCAATCGCTTGGCTATCACAGAATCAAAATCAGCTTGATGCCGTCTACTTTGCTCTCGTTCTCACCCTTCTCGGTGACGAAAGTGGATTCAACTTTAAGCTGACCAGGTCAGGCGATCATTTCATTGACCGCTGTCTTCGCTTGGTTGAAAATCATGACAAACGTGTGGAAGGAATAGCGGAATTTGATCCGTCAGGCTACGACGAACGGCAGTTCTCGTCGCCGGGGATTGATCTTCCGGCAGCGCGCATTACCCGATCAACTCCGGAGCAGTTCCCCGAATATCACACATCCGGCGACAACCGCGGGGTCATCAGCGAAAATCGTATTCTTGAGTCCGCCTCGCTGGTATACTGTCTCCTGAAGATGGCAGAGGATAACTGTCTGCCAGTCAACACCAGTCCATATTGCGAGCCCCGCCTGGGCCCGCGCGGCCTGTTCCATGCTTACGGTTCAGGGCCATCCGCCGCAGCGGATCTTCACACTTCTATTCTCTGGACGCTGAATCTTGCAGACGGCGCACATGATGCGCTGGCGATCTCCGAGCGCAGTGGTCTCCCGTTTGATCGCATCGTCGAAGCAATCGATCGTCTGCAACAGCATGGACTTATCAGAAAAGAAAGAGCCCCGTTTTGACGACCGTTTACCACGATTCCCGGCATGACGATGATCTCAGACGCAGCAATCTGTATGCGGGAGACATCTACGTCTATTCGCCGACAGAAGAAGGGCTGGCCCTTTGCGAGTTCGCGAAGGAGCAGTGTGTCCGCGCGTTCGAGCCGCATCAACCTCCCGTCGCACACAGAAGTTTCAATGTTCAGCAGTACAGTGAGATCCTGAAGAGGCTCAAGCCGGGGTTTATCCATCATCCGAGATGCAAAGAGTTGCTCCCTGCCTTGCTGAGTCGTCTCGGATGCGGTCCCGAAGACACCTATTTCGACGTGCCGAGACTGCGAACTGCCTGTCCGTCGGACTATTTGTCGAGCGGTCTCGCGTACGCGTTCAAGCCTCATCGGGACTCGTGGTACTCGACTCCGATGTGTCAGTTGAACTGGTGGTTACCAGTGTATCCGGTTTCCAGCGACAACTGCATGGCGTTTCACCCGCACTACTGGGATCGTCCCGTTCGCAACAGTTCCGCCGGATTCAACTATCAGCAGTGGAACGAGGTCGGACGGAAACAGGCCCACCATCAGGGCAGGAAAGACACCCGGGTTCAGAGCGAAGCGCTTGAGGAAGTTCAGCTGGACCCGCAGATCCGGATCGTTTGCGAACCCGGAAGCGTGATTGTTTTTTCTGCGGCTCATCTACATTCGACGGTTCCCAATTGCACCGATCAGACGCGCATCAGCATCGACTTCCGGACAGTCAATCTGAATGACCTTCGTTCCAATGGCGGCGCTCCGAACTATGACGGAGAGTCGACTGGAACAACCACTCATGACTATCTCCGGTGTTCAGATCAAACCAATCTCCCCGATGAGATTGTTGAACACTTCCGGCAATTGAAACCACTTCCGCTCTTCCCGAACAACTACTCCCTTGATGCGGGGCCTGACAGCCTTGAGCATCCCCCGGAGGTACCTTCATGAACACCAACTCTGCACACACGACACTCCGTTCGTCCGCCGAGGTCAGCACAGAATCCAGAGGCTGTCGCTTTTGCAATACGCCACTGGAGGACGTAGTGGTTGACCTTGGTATGTCTCCACTTTGCCAGAGCCAGATCGAAAAAGAAGCGCTGAATCGCGCTGAGGTCTTCTATCCGCTCCGGGCTTTTGTTTGCAGGAGCTGCTGGCTGGTTCAGGTGCACGAACATGTGAGTGGCGAGGACATCTTCTCTCACTATGCCTATTTTTCATCCTTCTCTGATTCGTGGCTCGAACATTGCCGTAGCTATTGTGAATACATAATACAGCGACTCAGCCTCGATCGTTCCAGTTTTGTTGTCGAAGTGGCTGCCAACGACGGCTACCTGTTGCAGAACTTCGTCGCCTCACGGATTCCCTGCCTAGGAGTCGAACCCGCAACCAACGTTGCACAGAAGGCAATGAAGAAAGGTGTTCCGGTTATCAACGAGTTTTTCGGTGAAGAGACAGCAAAGAATGTTGTCACCTTGCACGGCAAAGCGGATTTGGTGATCGCCAACAACGTTCTCGCACACGTCCCGGATTTAAACGACTTTGTTCTCGGACTTTCGATTGTTCTGGCTGAGGGCGGAACATTGACTGTTGAATTTCCACATCTGCTGAATCTGATCGAACTCAATCAGTTCGACACGATTTATCAGGAACACTACTGCTACTTCTCGTTACTGACGCTTCAAAAAGTTTTCGGGGCTGTCGGCATGAGGATCTACGACGTGGAAACGATTCCGACTCACGGTGGTTCGCTGCGAATATTCGTCTGTCACAACGGCAATGAACAGTTGGAAACAAGGAAAGCCGTTGAGCAGATTCGCTCCCGCGAGATCGACGGCGGCCTGACTGAATTGGCAACCTATGAAGCGTTCGCTGATCGGGTCCGGCAGCTCAAATGGCGCCTGGTCGAAGTGCTTGCAGGATTGAAGCGGGACGGCAAACGGATTTGCGCTTACGGGGCGCCCGGTAAGGGTAATACCCTGCTGAACTACGGCGGCATTCGTGAGGATCTGGTCGCATTCACTGTGGATAGGAACCCTTTCAAGCAGGGCAGCTTTCTGGTGGGTTCGCGGATTCCCGTCTACGAACCGGAAGTCATCAAAGAGTATCAGCCTGATTACGTACTGATTCTTCCGTGGAATCTAAAAGAGGAAATCATGGGTCAGCTGTCCTACATCCGTGAATGGGGCGGCAAGTTCATCGTTCCTGTTCCTCAAGTCGAGATCGTGGAGTAACCGCATGAAGGTCGTACTTTTTTGCGGTGGATTCGGCATGCGGCTTCGCGGCTATGTCGATGCCGTACCGAAACCGCTGGTCGAAATCGGCAACTGGCCGATCATGATCCACATCATGAAGTATTACGCATGCTTCGGGCACAAAGACTTCATTCTGTGCCTCGGCTGGAAAGCGGACGTAATCCGCCATTACTTCGAAGAGATTCTCGAGACCAATTCAAGCGGAATAATTGAAAAGACATCCGGGATCAGTCGCGCAGAAATAAGCACGTGGAATATCAACCTGGTTGATACAGGGCTTCATTCTTCGATCGGTGAACGGCTGAAACATCTCGAAGATGACCTTCGTGATGAGCAATGTTTCCTGGCCAACTACACGGACGGCCTGTGCAACGTAGATCTCAACGCCTTGACGGCACATCACAATCAGTCGGGTGCGGTAGCAAGTTTCGTAAGCGTGCGGCCAACCCATTCGTTTCATGTCATCAACTCAAACGAATCAGGACAAGTCACGGACGTGAGTGCTTTGACGGACAAAGACCTCTGGATGAATGGCGGGTTCTTCACGATGTCGGGAGAGATTTTCCAGTTCTTGAATGAGGGCGAAGAACTGGTCGAAAAGCCGTTTCAGCGATTGATCCGTGAAGGACGGCTATCAACTTATCGCCACGACGATTTCTGGAGTTGCATGGACACGTACAAAGAAATGCAGGCTCTCGAAGAGGCCTACGAACGAGGTGAATCTCCGTGGGAAGTCTGGAAGAAGCAGCATCGGCCCGTATTTAAATTACGCAGATCAGAAGACCCGATTCGTCGTGGCGGAGTGTGTGAACTGTGAATTCAATAGGAAGCCCTGATATCCGCACCGTGCTCTGCCTCGGCGCCCATGCGGATGATATCGAAATCGGATGCGGCGGCACAATTCTGAAAATGCTGCTGAGCAACCCGGAAATCAAGTTTCACTGGGTGGTCTTCTCCGCTGATGGACACCGTCGTCAGGAAGCACTGGAGTCGGTGCGCAGCCTGACTGAATCAGACCGCGTTGAGATTGAAACTCACTCCTATACCGACGCTTATTTTCCATCGCAATGGAAAAATCTGAAGCGGGAATTCTCACGGCTTCGTCGTCGTGTCAAGCCGGACCTGATCTTTACTCATCGCCGTGAAGACAGACATCAGGACCATTCAACCATTTCCAACCTTACCTGGAATGCGTTTCGAAATCACCTGATTTTCGAATACGAGATTCCCAAGTACGAAGGCGACCTCGGCCAGCCGAACGTGTTTGTTCCTCTCGATGAAGAATTGATGCAATTGAAATGCCGTTGGGTGATAGATGCTTTCAAGACCCAGGCGGACAAACACTGGTTCGATGAGGAAACGATGAAGTCCATTCTCCGTCTACGGGGAATTGAATCAGGTAGAAACGGCCGTTATGCAGAAGCCTTCTACTGCCGGAAACTCTCCATCTCTTTCTAGATTCAACACCCGATACGCTGCGACTCAGAAAGTCGCAACAAACATTGATGAGGCAACTATGGACAACTACTCGATACTGGACGCGCTGAGATCGCTACAGGCGAATTTCAAGAGGGTGGCAATATGGACGGCCATCATCACAGTCGTTGTCGTTGTCATAACTCTGGCAATGCCGAAGACCTATACCTCACAGGGGCGTGTGTTTGTCAGGTTGGGGCGCGAAAATGCCTCACTTGACGCAACGACGACGCTCGGGGAACACCCCGTCGTGGCAATGCCGCTGAATCGCGAGTCAGAGATCAACTCAGTCACGGAAATGATCCGTAGCCGTAGCCTGTTCGAGCAGGTCGTGGACGAAGTCGGCGCTGAAGTCATTCTGGACAAAGCTCCGTTTGTGAATGAAGCCGGCGAGAGTTCCGGAGGTTCCGGGGGCGGCGGGATCAGTCTTTCATTTGTTGTCGATCCTTTGATGGCAGTCCTTACGGCTGTGGGCGCGGTTGATGATGTACCGCAGCGCGAACGAGCCGTTATTCGCCTTTCGAAGGATGTCGAAGTCGAACCTCTCGAAAAATCCAACGTCATTCAGATCGAATATGACTGCCACGACCCTGCTCTCGCCCAGTATGTGGTCCAGTTGTTGATACAGAAATATATGGAGTCTCATGCATCAATCCATCGAAGCTCGGATGCCTACGGGTTTCTTGAAACTCAAACTGAAAGGGTCCGCATCGAGCTGACGGAGGTCGAGGACGAATTCGAACAGTTCAAGAACCAGTCGGGAATTCTCGAGATCGGTCAGGAGCGGGAAGCAATCATCGACCGGATTGCCACGATCAGAAACAAGAAGCTGGACAATGATGCTCAGCTCGCCGGCGTCGAACAATCGATCGAACAGCTGCAAGCCAGCCTCGATATCACTCCGGAAATCATCATCGTCGAATCGACTAAGGGCGTCGGACAGGAAGGCGTTGACGGGATGCGGGAAACCTTCTTTCAGCTCGAATTACGTCATTCGCAGCTGGTTGCCCAGTACAGCGAAGCCCATCCGCAGGTCATCAGTATCAAGGAACAGCTGGATGACGCGCGGGAGATCATCGAGGCCGCCGAGAGGACGCGTGGCGAAGAAGTGCTCGGATTCAACAGGGTCTATGGTGAGATTCAGATCGAGTTGATCAAACAACAGGCCCAGCGCGCGACGCTCCTGAGAAAGTCAGACGCCTTTGATCAGCAGCTGACAACACTGGCAGATGAACTTCACCGGTTCAATTCCGATGAAACACGGTTTGTGAGACTGCAACGTCAGTGCGCAATCGGCGACGCTTCGTACCGCAAGTTCGCTAACAACCTGGAGCAGGCTCGAATTGATGAACAGCTTCAATCAAGCAACATGTCCAATATTTCGATTGCACAACAGGCGACGTTCAGCCAGAAGCCCAGCAAGCCATCCAAATTGTTGAATCTGTTTCTCGGCCTGGTATTCGGGACGATGACTGGAGTGGGCCTGAATGTGCTCAAAGACATCCGTAGACTCGACGACGAGTCGACCGCTGGTCGAACTTCGATAGACCCCGACTACTCAGATGACAGCTACAGCGACGACAACTTTGCGGGAGACGGATACGTAGAGGAAGACTACGCGGACGATTTCAATGAGCAGTAGCAGTCAGGCGGTCAAAGCTGTGTTTGACGGGCGCCGGCATGAACAGAAAAGCCGCTTTCTGACTTTGTTCAGCCAGGCGCTTGTGAGCGGCACAAACTTCGTGACATCGGTTATCGTCGGCAACGCCTGCGGCGCGGACGGGTTGGGCTACTACGCGCTCGGGTTTTCCATTGTGGTGTTTGGAATCGGGCTGCAATCAGCAGTCGTCAGCATTCCATACACCGTTTTCTATCCCGCTGAATCTGAATCCCGACGCAAACTACGCGCGGGAAGCTCGCTCTGGAACCACGGCCGGGTTCTTGTACTCGGCTCTGTTCTACTTTTGCTGGCCTCGGTAATTCTATTTTCGACCGGAGCCGCTCAGGAAGCGATGGTTGGAGCCTGTTTGTTGATGGCTGTTCCAGCGACCATCAGTCGCGACTTTGCACGACGTATCTGCTTTGCAGACGTGGACAGCGGAAAAGCAATCAAGCTGGATAGTTCTGTGACCGCGATCCAATTGGGCTTGCTCAGTGCTCTCTGGCTGGCCGATCTGCTGACGCCGGAGGCGGCAATTCTGTCCGTTGGACTCGCGTGTCTGATTCCATCAATCGTTTTCTTTCATGCTCACAAGGCGCGATTTGAATTCGACCGGGAGAGTCTTCGTAAAGACGCGGAAAAGGACTGGCAATTCGGAAAGTGGATTCTCGTCGAGCAGGTGTTTACGATCGCTTCCACCTATCTGATGCCATGGTTGCTTGCGATCTATCTCGATTCGGTCGCGGTAGGTGTCTTTGCTGCCTGTTTCTCGATTGCAGGACTTTCAAATCCGTTTTTGCAGGGCATGGGCAACTTTCTACTGCCTGTTTTTTCGAGACATGTATCGAACGGAAACCGGCAGAGACTGTCGCGGGACAATCGGCGTTATACGGTCATGACGGCCGGCGTCATGCTTGCCTTTTTCGCGGTGTGCGCTGTTGCCGGTGAGTGGATGCTTGCGACACTTTTTCCTCGGAAAGACTACGACGGATTCGGCAGCCTTGTTGCCTTGCTCGCAGCGCGCAGCCTGATCGGTTCATTCGGCCTCACGGCTCACTATGTTCTTCTGGCCGTTGAAAAGCCCCGTGTCAGTCTGGTTGCAAGCGTGCTTTCGGTGATCTCGATGGTGATTGCAGCCGTCTTCCTGATTCCGGAATACGGATTGTACGGAGCCGGGATCTCATGGTTGCTCGGCACGTTTGTCGAATCGGCTGTCATGATCATCGGATATCTCAACTTCTGCTCGTACAGGCAGGACGTGAAATGAATACGGTTCAGACAACAGGTGAACAAACTGATCGCAGTAGTATCAAGTTGGCGCTTCAGGCGGTAATCGTTGCGATCTGGTTGCTGTGCATTTTTACGTTCTCAGCCCCGGAAGACTGGAAAGCGGGCACTTACGGCACCGACGCGATTCTTCCACCAGAGCAAATCAAATTGTTGAAACTGGGAGCGAGACTTTCAAGCTGTTTCGCTTTGCTGCTCGGAATCTGGTCACTCTGGCACCGTAAGGATTCCGGAAGAGTACTGATCTATTACTTTCCGGTGATTCTGTTTTCGGGATGGATCCTCGCAACCATATTCTGGTCGCCCCTGAAGACGGTAAGCATTCAGCAGGCAGTATCGTTTGCCATTTCGATCTGCCTTGCGATGCTGGTGTCACTGATCTGGAAATCCGAGGCGACGATATCACGAATTCTGTTTCACATCGTCGTTGTCCTCGCTTTGATTTCGGTAGGGCTGATCTGCCTTGCGCTTGCGTTTCCGCAGTATGGAGTTCTGACAAAAGAGTCCTCCGGCCTTTTTCATAGTACAACCGCCGGTGCAACAGCTTCGCTCGGGACGATTCTGACGATCAGCATCGTATGCAACTATGGCTGGAACTGGAGCAAGTTCATTGTCGGTCCCGCAGTCGTCGCGCATCTGGCGGTACTTATTCTTGCGGGCAACCGGTTCTCAATCATTCTTACGGTGCTCTTCGGCGCCCTTGTCATCGGGCTTCTGCTGGAAGTAGCCGGAAAAGCTGTACTGCTGACAGTGATCGGTGGTACATGTCTGATATATCTTCTGGTCGATCCCGGGCTGACGCTTACGGGCGATGCTGTGGACAAGGTCGAAGAGTATGCGCGTCAGGGGCAGAGCACGAGCCAGTTGAAGACCGTATCCGGCCGTGAAGAGATGTGGTCAAAAATGTGGATATCGTTTCAGGACTCCCCTGTAATCGGCCACGGCTATTTTGTTACTTCTGAAACGGGCAGAATTCACGTCTGGGATGAGTGGGGCAACTGGACTGCACACAGCATGTATCTTCAGGTCCTCGTATCTACAGGGATCGTCGGCATGGTTTTGTTCCTATTAGCCATGCTGACTCCGTTCGCTGTTCTATTGACGAGAATCACCAAAGTAGGAAGGCGCGCACGGAAATCCATGACGCTGCTTCTGATAATGGGCTGCTGGTTTGCCTTTTGGGGAATATTGAACTCTTCGGTCGTCGGACCTACACAACCCGAATCGGTCGTGTTCGGAGTTCTTTATGGCGCAGCAATCGCATCGGTGAGCCGCAATACCGCATCGCCTGACTTCGTACGTGGTCGCCGAGGAAGAAGGACCGGTTCATTGGCCGAAAACGCAGAGTAACGCTTTCGCGCTATTGAATCTGTGATCCGGATTCCGGAGCTACCGCGCGTTCTCTGAATTCGACAACCAGTTTCGGACATCGTTCTTCATCGTCATCGAATGATATTGCGGTTCTTTTTCCCGTGCCGGAAATGATGAAGGTGACGGGGTGATCTGCCGTCCACGATTGATTATCAATTAATGGCTGAATCAAACCGGATAGATCAGGAGTTTGTTGAGCCTCGCAACTGCTGCACTCCTGCCAATCGTCGGGTTGCCAGAGCACGGCGTGACTTGAAGTTGTTCTGTTGGATACTTCGTAGTCTTTACTTGAGAATGGCTTCGAAATCAGGTCCTCAGGTACCTCGCTGCGAATTTCGAGTGAAGATTCTCCGATGTCTGCTTCATCGCAAGTGAATTGAATGTAGGCGTTGAGGATCTCCGCGTTCTGTGGAATCCCGCAGTATCGAAAGCGCAGTCCTACATTCTGAGGTCCCTCGTCCCAGATTATCTCCAGGTCGGAGCTCCACACATACATCTTACCTTCGATCCATTCCTCGACGTCGTCACGGCTGTGCGCGATAAATGTTTCCAGTCGAGTGATGCCTGTCTCGGGATCGAAGGTCTGCCACGCACTATCGATTCCCGATGGAATAACTGGCATTTCCCGCACCGTGTTGACGACGTTGTAAACGGGCGGATGCTCGTTCATCAATCCGCCCGGGGCGAACAGAGCGGAGACCATTACTGCAATCGATCCGAATACGGTGGATGTCTGGAGCGACGTCGATGCTCGCCGGCGATCACAGAACTTGACGAGGTCATCTGCCAGTTCTCTCGCGCTCTGGTAGCGGTGTTCAGGGTCGGGCTCGCAGGCCTTCAAGATGACCTCATCGAGTCCGACCGGAATTCCGGGATGCGACTTTCTAATCGGGTCCAGCGGGTGGCGTGTATAAAAGACCGAGTCTTTACCCGACAGGCCGCGGGCTACCTCGTAAAGAGTAATGCCGAGCGAATAGATGTCCGCTCTTTCGTCGGCTTCGTTATTTATCTGCTCGGGAGCCATGTAGCGGAGGGTTCCGACCGCAGCACTGCTCTGCGTCAGGTGTGATTCGGAAAACGTCATCTTGGCGAGGCCGAAGTCAGATACCCAGACGTTGCCTCGCTGGTCAAACAGAAGGTTTGCGGGCTTCACGTCACGGTGCAGGACGCCCTGACTGTGTGAATGGTCGAGTGCAGAGGCAACCTGATAGCCGATTCTGGCCAGCCGCTTCCAGTTGCCGCGCATCTCGTCGGCCAGCTCCTTGGCCCGCCCTGTCGCGCAAGGATCGCTGTCAACGCGCAGGATCTCCTGCAGGTTCGGCCCGTTGATCTTCTTCATTGAGAAGTACCACAGGTCGTCTACGCTGCCGAAGTCGAAAACGGGGACGATGTTCGGATGGTGCAGCCTTGAGGCAAGTCCTGCTTCACGCGCGAATCGCCGGTTGCCGGTTCGAGCCTGCTCAGGCAGCATGACCTTAACCGCCACCCCGGAACGGAAGTCATGTTCGGCTTCATAAACCGCACCCATGCCTCCGAAACCGATCAGCTCTTTGATTCGAAACCGACCGTCGAGAGCCTGTTTTACGTTGTCGAGCTGAAGCGGCTTGATCGGTTGAACGTCATCGGTGTAATCAAGAAAGTCGATCGTGGGCAGAATTGCCAGAAGCTCTTCGCGTTCTTCAGGGAACTGGTCAGCGAACTCATCGATGGTGATGCGTTCACCCAGTTTTTTCCGCAAGAGATAGGCATCGACCAGGACGTCTAAACCGTCCGAACTGCCGCTTTCGGTATTCTCGACTTCTGCCATTTCCGGCTCCGTAAACAGATGAGTTCACACAAGTAAACGTCATAGTTTCTGAGTACGTGCGGGCCCCGTCGCCGGTGAACAGCCAAAACGGTGATTGAGTACGGATTGTTCCGGCTGTACGCGATATGACGGTATTACCGGTTGGCAACTCGCTGTCAGGCAGAGGAGAGTTTCATCAGTTCGCTCAGTTTTCGAATCGCCCGGTAGTAGCGTTTGCTTGCCGCTTTGCAGGAGATGTCCAGGTGCAAAGCGACCTCTTGATTCGACATGTTCTTTTCATGCCGGAGCTCGATGATCTGGCGTTCTGACGGCGGCATTTCAGCCAGGCACAGCTCCCGCTTTCTCAGAAGTTCCTTTTTCACAGCGATGTGGCTGGGGCTGGACTGATGCTTTTCGGGGTCGAAAGAGGCAGCTTCGATAGCTCGTTCGTTCTTCATCGTCCGCTTGGCGGTTCCCAGATGGAAAACGTTGGCATTTCGCGTGATGTTTCTCGCAAGAACCCGCAACCAGTCGAACGCGCTCATGGGTTTGGTCTTCATGAAAGTTCCGGCTGCTCTTAAAGCCTCGATAAAAGTTTCCTGCAACAGATCGGAGGGGTCGACGCGTCGCCGAAGCCGGCGGTCAAGGTTGTTGACCACAGTGCACTTGAGTTCATTGCGGTGGCTTTGGAACAGCGATGCCAGGTGAAGGATTTGAGGGTTGTTCGGGTCAAGAACACCCGAACCTGATGCAAAGTCCATAACTGGGTTTTCCGGAGGCGAATTGAATAGGGGATTTTGAATTGACTACAAGCAACACGTGTACCAATGCCCGGAATACCTCTCAAACCCTTGAATCAGCCGGAGCAGCTTTCGCGATGTTGCGTTCAGTCAACCTGACGAATACTCAAATCAACATCCGGTTTCATGAAGATTGTCCTCTGCCACAACTACTATCGCGTTCGTGGCGGAGAGGACCAGGTCTTTGAAGACGAATGCGAACTGCTACGGTCGAGAGGTCATCAAGTCAGGACTCTCACGAGGCACAACCGTGACCTCGATCAGAAGAGCAGTTTGCAGATCGCCGCAGAGGCGATCTGGAACCGGCAGACCTGTCAGGAGATTAAAGAACTCGCAGAAGAGTTCAGGCCTGACGTTGCGCACTTCACTAACACCTTCCCTTCGCTTTCGCCCGCTGCCTATCGCGCGTTCTCCAGGTCCGGTGTTCCTGTAATTCAGTCGCTTCATAACTATCGATTGATCTGTCCGGGCTCTCTGCTGATGCTAAATGATCAGTTTTGTGATAAGTGCGTCGGTCGTACTTTCGCATGGCAGAGCATCCGGAACCGCTGCTACAGAAACAGCTGTACTTCAACCGCCGTTGTGGCCGCCGTCAACACATTTCACAAGACGATCCGTACGTGGGACAGAAACGTCGCAAAGTACGTTGCGTTGAGTGATTTCTCCCGGAAGCAGTTTGTTCGTGGAGGCCTGCCGGCAGACCGGCTGGTCATCAAGCCGAACTTTGTACTTCGGCCTCCCCGACCCGTCGTGAGTGCGGACTCGAACTACTGTGTCTTCGCCGGGCGCCTGTCGCACGAAAAGGGGATTTTCGTACTCCTCGAAGCATGGCGCCGCCTTGCTGATCCATCTATCGAGTTGCGCATCATGGGTGGTGGAGATGTCGATACCGGAACAATCGAAGCAGCTGCGACGGGATCCAATATCCGTTTTCTGGGTGAAGTGGACAACGACGAAGTCATGCGTCAGATCGCCGGAGCGCGCGTAGCGCTGATTCCGTCGTTGAGCGTGGAGACATTCGGTCGAGTCGTCATCGAGGCGTACTCGGTCGCGACACCGGTAATCGCATCCAATACCGGCGCCATCGCAGAGAACGTACTTGATGGTAAGACGGGGTGGCTGGTTCCGGCCGGAGATGTCGAGTCGCTCGTAGAGAGTATTCGACGTTGTCTTGCGAACCGCGACGAAGTCGCTGCCGCGGGTCAGGCGGCGCTGCAAAGATTCACCGATCGGTTTTCGGCGGATGCGAACTATTCAGCGCTGATAGATATCTACGAGTCGGCGATCGGCCTCGAGGAAGAATCCCCTGCAGCAAGTGCTGTTCTATCACCCGCTTTGCCGGGTGTTCCGGGTTCTTCTGCCAGCTCGCTCACGATGAATGGCCATCCACAGGGCGATTCGAATCCAGCAACGGCTGAATCGGGCCAATGGCCGCGAAAAGTCAATCTGTTCGGGCTGGAAGTCAGCGTGACTGACTACGACGCAGCAGTCGAAGCAATTCGAATATCAGCGCTACGGCGACAACCCGCCCAGGTGAGTTGCCATGCAGCACATGCAGTCGTCGAGTTTACCAACAGCCCGTCGCTTTCAGACAGGTTGAATCAGTTCGACATGATTACCCCCGACGGCCAGCCGGTTAGATGGGCAATGAATCTGCTGCATCGCGCCGGCCTTAGTGATCGAGTCTATGGCCCGGAGTTGATGCTCCGAACCTGCCGGATGGCTGAAGAGGAAGGGCTTGGCATTTTTCTATACGGCGGTTCGGAAACGACCATTGATCTGCTTAGCCGGAGTCTCAAACAAAAGTTTCCCGGTTTGCAAATCAGAGGTGCCGAGTCACCTCCCTTTCGTGAACTCTCCGCCGACGAAGTTTCGGCATACATCGACCAGATCAATCAATCGGGCGCGGCCATTCTCTTCATAGGGCTCGGCTGTCCGAAGCAGGACCTGTTTGCATCTGAAAACCGCGATCGAATCAACGCTGTGCAGATGTGTGTCGGCGCCGCATTCGATTTTCATGCCGGCCGGAAACCGATTGCTCCGCGTTGGATGCAAAGGGCGGGACTTGAGTGGGCCTTCCGGTTGGCCTGCGAGCCACGCCGTCTGGCCGGGCGCTATCTCCGGACAAACACAGTTTTTATATGGCGCGTTTTCAAGCAGCTTTTCTCCGGAAAACCGCGAAGGACTAGAGGGACACCATGAATTACAACCGCAAATCTGTACTTGTAGCGGGGGCCGGAGGCTTTATCGGCGGGCATCTTGTGAAGCGCCTGCTGGATCAAGGCCTGAACGTCCGGGCGGTCGATATCAAACCGTTCGAAGACTGGTACCAGAAACTTGATCACGCAGAAAACGTCGTCAGTGATCTGACGCTCAAGGAACAGTGCATGTCCGCGAGCAACGGTGTGGATGAGATCTACAATCTCGCTTGCGATATGGGAGGAATGGGATTCATCGAGAACAACAAAGCGCTTTGTATGTTGTCCGTACTGATCAACACTCACCTGCTGATGGCGGCGAAAGAACATCAATGCGGGAAGTACTTCTACGCCAGCTCGGCGTGTGTCTACGCAGCTGATAAGCAGGTCTCTCCGGATGTGATTCCGCTTAAGGAGTCTGATGCCTACCCCGCGATGCCGGAAGACGGCTATGGCTGGGAGAAGTTGTTTTCCGAACGTATGTGTCGCCACTTCGCCGAAGACTACGGCCTGGATGTCCGGATTGCACGCTTCCATAACATCTACGGTCCGGAAGGGACGTGGAGCGGCGGTCGCGAAAAGGCACCGGCCGCGATCTGCCGCAAAGTCCTTGAGGCAATTCAAAGTGGAAATCACGAGATTGAAATCTGGGGCGACGGGCTGCAGACCCGTAGCTTTACCTTTATCGACGATTGCCTGATCGGTGTCGAAAAGCTGATGGATTCGAACTTCAGTCAGCCGATCAATATCGGATCCAGCGAAATGGTCTCGATCAACGGGCTCGTTGACATTGTCGAAAGGATCGGCGGTGTATCACTCAAACGCAATTACAAGCTTGACGCACCGAAGGGTGTGAACGGTCGCAACAGCGACAACACTCTGATCAAGAACGAGCTCGACTGGGCACCTGATACACAATTGAAAGACGGTATGCGGGTGACCTTTGACTGGATTCGCTCGCAGATGGCTTCTATGGCTGGTGCTTCGGAGTAAGTGCGCATGTCGGATAAGCCAGTAGTTTCGATCGGGATGCCGCTGTACAACGCAGCAAGCTTTGTTGGTGAGGCGATCGAGTCGCTACTCAATCAGACGTTCAGTAATTTTGAACTTTTAATTGCTGACAACTGTTCGACAGACAATACGGTCGAGGTGTGCCGGCGTTTCGCTGCCACAGACCGCCGCATCCGGATCATTGAGCGCGAAACCAACAGGGGCGCTATCGACAACTTCAATTTTGTGTTTTCCGAGACGAGCGGCAAATATTTCAAATGGGCAGCCTTCGATGACGTATGCGCGCCGACCTATCTCGAAAAATGTGTAGACGTTCTCGACTTTGATCCGACGATCGGCTGGTGTCATTGTCGATCGGACTTGATTGATGAAAACGGTGATTCGTGGCTGGAAAAACTGGAGCGCGACGATCCGCTGGTTGAGTCGGCGAAGGACGGATCCAGGTGGTGGAAAGGACATCCGAGAAAGCACTTTAACGCGAGCTCTCCAGCCAGAAGATTCGAAGGAGTTCTGCTCGGAACGACGTGGTCAGTCGATTCCTACGGTGTGATCCGCAGGTCGCTGCTGGAAAAGACAAGGATGATCGTTCCGCTCTACGGAGCGGAGAAGGTCCTGATGGCGGAAATGAGCCTTTATGCCAGGTCCGCGTGGCTGAACGACATGCTGTTCTCTCAACGAGTGCATGCGGAGGCATCCGGAAATCTGACCGGCCGGAAACAGAAGCGCAGGTTTGCGACGGCCGGCAGGCGCAGCCCGTTCTTTTCTACAAGGCTGTCATTGTTGCAATCTCATGCATGGTCTGTCATGCGTTCGAAGTTGAGTTTCGGAGACAAGGCCATGTGCCTCGGCGTCATCGCCCGATACGTACTCCAGCCTCGTAAATGGATTTCGGCAATTGCAGATGTGTTTTCGATATCCCGTGGAAACGGCGGACGTCAGATGATCGAAAGGGCGAGTCAAAACGGAGCCGTTGAAAGTGAGGGCCGGCAATGAGTGGTCGACATTCACTTTGTGGCGGTTGTAAATCGAAGGGGCGCGTCCTTTTCTTCGAAAACAGGCGGACTCCGGCGGATTGCGGTTTCGCTCCGTTTACCAGGGAGGAGGCGCTTGGGGCGACAAGGGCCTCGATAAGGCTGAGCTCATGCCCTTCGTGCGGGCTGATCCAGAATATTGACTTCGATCCACGGCTGATACGTTTCGAACCGGGTTACGAAGTCGATCTCAGCCATTCTCCATCATTCAACGACTACCAGGTTTCACTCGCCGGAAGGCTGATCAAAGAGTTTGGACTCCTGAACAAGAGGATTCTCGAAATCGGATGTGGAGGCGGCGCATTTCTGAAACTGCTTTGTAGCGAAGGCGCAAATACAGGAATGGGGATTGATCCGACGGTTCCGGAAACCGGTAGACAGGACACCGGTAAGGGAACCGTTGAATTTGTACGCAAAGAATTCCCTGCACTGGAATGTCTGGAGTTTGCCCCGGACTTCATCTGTTCGTTGTCGGTGATGGAGGACTTCACGGACGTCAGTTCGTTCCTGTCCTCTATTCACGACCTTGCATCGACCTCCGGAGCCCCCGTCTATCTGGAGGTCTTCAACGGTCGCGGGTCACTGGAGCGAGGAGAGGTGTTCAGTATTCATTTTGAACAATGCAACTATTTCTCTCTCGCCTCATTGCACAACGTTGTCGCCATGGCAGGGTTCGAGATCACAGGAGCCGGTCACTGTTACCACGGAGATCAGTACATCTATGTCGAGGCGCGTGCCATGAAGGGCCGGGAATCCCCGCCGGCCGCGTTCAGCAATGACTTTATCGTCAATTCGCTTGCTGATGAATTTGAGAAACAGCTGCGCAATCTGCATGGTGACATCAAACGATGGTCAAAAGACGGCCGCAACGTAGTCATCTGGGGATCCGGCGGCAAAGGTATTTCCCTGCTGAACAACTTGAACATCGCATCGTGGATCGAATGTGTAGTAGATATCAATCCCAACCGACAGGGCCGGTTCATTCCCGGAACCGGTCACCGGATCGTCGCGCCTGTAGAACTGAAGACCATCCGGCCGGATATCGTAATCGTGACCAACCGGATCTACCTGAGCGAGATTCGGGAAAGCGTCGGCAGGCTGGGAATCGGCGAACCTGAATTTGTGGTGGCGTGACAAAGGGTGTCCAAATGAATCCGATTCGAAAAATCCTCTGGCGCATCCGGAAAACGGGTGTTCTCCAAACCCTGCTCTGGCTGCAATCGCATTTCAGTACCTGGTACCGGGAATGGAGTCGTGGAATCGATACCCGTGGCAGACTGCCGTTGGATGCAGAAGCCGACAATGGCTGTAACGGCTATGAGCCGATTATGTACGAATGCCTCGATGGAATTTTCCGGCACCTCGAGGTGACGGGTTCAGACGTGCTGGTCGACTACGGCAGCGGCAAAGGACGCGTGCTTATCGAAGCCGCTACCTATCCGTACATGAGGATCGAAGGAGTCGAATATGAGAAGAGCCTCATTGATGACTGCTTGAACAACTTCCGCGCTTTTCGGGCTGATTTGATTGACCATCGTGTGAAGATCCATCACTGTGACGCCCGGGACTTCGAAATTCCTGCCGATGCAACGCATCTGTTCATCTGGAATTCATTTATCGGACCCGTCCTGCAAGCTGTCATTGATCGGGTACGTGCGCACACAAAAGCAGTCGATCACGTTGTCCACCTGATCGTCGCGCTGCCGTCAGGAGAAACCGAATCACTTGCAGTCTATCGGGAGTTCGGTGATCCCGAGATTGTGACGGCCCGATTCTGGACGGGAGCGGACATCTATCATTACCAGGTCAATCGAAAGTCGCGGGACTAACCGGCAGGCGTTCGGCGCGGGCCATAGAAAGTCTGTTTCGCTACAGTCAGGAAACGCTGGATCAGGAAACGCTGGATCAGGAAACGCTGGATCAGGAAACGCCCGGCCGAAAGGTGACGCAGCCGATCTTCGCCAGCGCCTGCGAAAGTTCGTCGAAAGCCTGATCGTTCGTGTAGGTACCGACAATGGCTCCGCCACTGCCGGAAAACTTTGCACTTGCCCCGGTGCTGCGCGCGGATTCGATCATCTTCGAGTGCATCGAATGCAACTGACAGATTCCGTTCCTAAGATCGAAATTCTGATCGATCAATTCATGCAGCTGTCGATGATTGCCGCTTTCGATGGCCGACACGCCTTCTTTCGCAATATCAGCAAACATCTGCATTGCATCGACGACTGCTTTCTCTCCGTCATTGAATCTTCGCCGGAGGTCATTGTGAACAACCTCCGTCGATTGTCCTGCATCGCGGGCGTAGGCGACGTAGACATTGGTCAAGAGAGTCGGATCCAGTGAACGATAGTTTCCAAACGTCAGTTCGTATTCAGTCTTCATCACATCATGGGAAAAGTCCATATAGACGAGGCCTTCATAAGCCTGAATCACACGGTCCTGCAGACCTGCTGGAATGCCCAGATCTGATTCCGCGGAGAGTGTCAAAGACGCAAGCAGATGCGGCGGGATTTCAACTCCGTACCACCTCGACAGCGCTCGTAGCGCCGCTGTAACAATTGCGCTTGAGCCTGCCAGGCCGACGAGACGGGGAATATTGGTCTCGTAGGACATCTGGAAATTCTGGTTGTGAAGCGTCGCTCCGGACAGCTGACAGTATTCGAAAAAGCGCTTGGTCGCCGCTTTCAGAAGGCGGATTCCGCCGTAATAGCTGTGCTCAGTTATCTTGTCGTAGAAGCTCTCGATCGACTCATACGTAGTCGCTTCGTAGTGGTGAGGTACGAAAGTCAATTGCTTTCGCGGGATGACCGAAACACCTGCCGAGAAATCGCGGATGATGAATGAAATCGTGCGGCCGTTGTAGCCGTCGGAAGGGTTTCCCAGAAGTCCCGCCCTTGCATAGGCGCGGCCTACGGCCGATTGAACTGGTCTGGAGGTATTCATCGGAAAGCGTCTGGAGGAGAAAGAACGAGGTTGCTCCCAGTTTAATCAACCGGGAGTACAGCCGGCACAACGGTCAGGAATTTTCGCCGACAGATTTTAGAACGTGATCACGCAATGTATCGTCTGCGAGCGCGAATTCGATGAATGCTTCGGTGAATGTTCCGAAATCACCAACGTCATACCGTTTTTCGGACGGGTCAAGCATGACGCCTCGCGCGGGCGTCCCGTTTTCAATGAGGCTGTTAATTGCGTCGGTCAGCTGGTATTCACCGTTCAGTCCGCGCTGTGCGTATTCAAGTTCATGAAAAATAGATGGAGCCAGCAGGTAGCGACCGCAAATGGCGAGGTTGGACGGCGCATCAGCAAGTGACGGCTTTTCGATAAGGCCGGCAAGCTCAAAATCCTCGCCGGGCACCGGGGTTGAACCCGCGGCTGGTGTCGCGATCCCGAAACGGCTGACTTTCTCATCAGGCACCTGTTCAAACGCCAGAACGATCGGCGCTTTCGATTCTTTGCTGACTTTGACCATGCGTTCAACGATGTCCGAGCCTCCCCCGGCTCCCAGAACGCAGTCTCCGAGCGCGACAACAAACGGCTGGTCGCCAGCATCTTTTCTTGCACTCAGGACTGCGTGACCGAGTCCGAGTTGCTCATGCTGGATAGCGATGTCGAATTTGATGTGGCAATGCGGTGACGAGGACCAGAGTGAATCAGCAATCTCATGTTTGTTGCCATCCCGCAACCTGTTGACCAGCTTTGAATCGAGCTGGAAATATTTTGCCATATGTTCTTTGGCGTGCGACGAAACAAGGATGATCCTGGATATTCCTGCTCGTCCGAGTTCTTCCGCGATGTAATGCAACGCAGGTTTTCTGCCCAGCGGCAGCATTTCCTTCGGAACGCCGGCGGACACCGGCAGCAACCGCGTTCCAAGTCCGGCAACAGGAATCACTGCGGTATCAATCTGCATATCGAAAATCCTTTACACAAAAAAAGCCTCCGCATCGGCGGAGGCTGGATCCTTAAACAGGTTGTTCTATGGAGATGACTCGGGTTCGAGAATCGCACCGCTGGTTATTGCGGCTGAGCCTTCTTCATCGTTTTGCGGTGCCTCAGGAGTTGTCCCTTCGAGTCCTCGCTTCTCAAGGAACTTGACACGAAGCTCATCACGGATGAGCAGGAAGTGGTCCGTGATTTCGTCTTTCTCGACGTCGGTCAGATCGCGATAGGACGGAACGAATACCTGGCATTGATACGCTTCACTCTGGAAGAGCCTTGCACGAACTCGATGAGACATCCGGCTCTGGGCTCGAATAAAGAACGAGTTGATCGTTCCCCATTCAGCTGGAGCGTCAAACGGTTCACCGAATGCATCGAAGAATGAGAAGAGCAGGAACCCTCGTTCGCCGGTCTCTTTTCTCAACCGGACTTCGATGTACGGCCATTTCTTGCCTTCGGAATCGGGGTTTCTCCGGATACGGCCACGCTCTTCAACCTCCCAGCCCTGGCTACGGTAGCAGGTAGTCAGTTCATGCCAGCCAGGGAAGGTCTGGTCAAAAGATGCAACGGCACGTGGGATTGCCGGGGATTTATAGTACCAGGTGTCGGAGCGAAGACCCTGGTCACTTCCACGTTTCCGGTCTTCCGGCTCATATCCGACTTTCGTCCAGTCACCGATGTTTCGCAGGTCTCCGTCAGCCATAGGCTCGACGACGGCGGACTGGAATACAGTTACCCGGTGCTTACCGGCGCTGAATGAGCGTGCGGAGTCAACGAGTTGCCAAACACCACAGAGTCCGAGGATACCTGCGGCGGTCCACGCCAGAGTACGGCCGAAGCCGGTTACAGGCTTGCGACGCTTTGCACGACGCTTTCGTTTTTCTTTTTCTTCCTGTGTCTCTGCTCGGCCGGCAACGAGTCCATTCCAGACTTCGGTGATGAAGTTTCCGAACGGACCTGTTCGACCTGTCGAGGTTTCAACAGGACCGAAGAGGAACATCAGGAACTGGTCGGTTGAAAGCAGGAGCAGGATTCCGATGACAAGAACAATCCAGCCGAGCATGTTGTGAGCAAAACCGTCAGCGAGGTTGAGGCCCATCATGTTGTCCGCGAACGGAATCATGAAAATCCGCACGGTGTTCATGAAGATCGCCCAGAAAACCGCTGAAATCAGTAGCAGGGTTGCGCGGAACCAGGGTCGGCGATTCCAGACGATGAACACGACCGCAACAAACAGCAGTGTGAAGAATGACATAACTCCACTACACGCCTGCTCGATGCCGTAGGGTTCCTTGCCTGGAATCTGGATGACGGTTCCGGGCATGTGATGTCCCATTCCAATCAGGTCCAGTACGCGGCTGGTAAACAGAGCGCTGATACGCTGAAGGAAGGTGATCAGCATCATGTCCCCGTTGAAGGGGATTGTCAGAGCAACAAACAGAGGCAGTGCAACGACCCACTGTCCGCGACCCGTTTCAGGATCAACGGTTCGAGCCAGAAGGCTGGCGAGCAGCAACATTGAGCTGGCGGCAGCAAACCACGGCTCAAGAAATACAGCAGCAAGAATTCCACTGCCGAGCCCCAGAAGCAAAAGGAAGTCGCTCCAGAGACTGCGGTGAAACGGCATGCGCTCATCGCGCGGCCATCGCAACCATGCGATTCCTGCTACAGCAAGCATTGCCAGTGGAAAGAAGTGGTAATGAGGTCCGCGTCCCCAGAGCCCGATGAAGTAGAACATCAGCAGTGGTAACTGGGCTCCAATCGCGATCGCGTATGGAAGCCATTGCATCATCGCGGATTGACTTTTTCCGGAGCCGGAGGTTGATTCTGGATTAATTTCCGCAGTCGCCATGAGACAGTCTTTGCTTGAATCAGAAGTTGTTTTCGCGGTCAATTGCCGTCGTTTTCAGGAACCCCTTAGAATATCTGACCTGCAAGTTTTGAGCAAACGAATGACGTCACTCCAGCTCTGCGCGGCCTGCATCCGGGGCTGAAAATGCCTGGCTAAGCTTCCAGAATCGTCGGTGGACCCTGATAGTCAATGACGGGAAACGTTCAGAAAGCCGATTGCCGGTTGTTCGGGCCGTTCGTTTCAGAGAGTGCCGATTACGGGGGTTTTTCGGGCAGGACGGCGCAATGGAGTTCCAGGCAATTGACACAACTCCGTTCTTAACGGTGCCTTAACGAGTGAGGCCGAATTCAGCCGGCCTGGAGACAAGGCCTTTCAAAGACGTGGTGAAAGGTATCTTTCCCCGGAAGGGAACGGACCGGTCACCTGGCCGGTATTATCCGGATTTGGAAGTACCGGTCGCAGCTTCGCTTGAAGATGCCGGAGTCGTACGCGACTTGACCAGGCCTTTGTGTTCGCGATACCACCGAACCATCTCCCTCAGGCCCTGTTCAGCCGTATAGGGCCTCTGATAGCCCGCTGCTTCAACACGCTTGCCTTCGAATTTTGTGGATGTGGCAAGCTTCTTGATTCTCGCCGATGAGATCGGCAGATTCTTTCCAGTGACGGCGATAAGAATATCAAAGAACTTTCCTCCAAGTAGAGCCAGCCATAGCGGGACTCTCAACCTGGGATTGCGCCGTTCAAGTTCTTCATGAACGACGCTCACGGTCTCGTTCACTTTAAGTTGAGGATAGTCAACAAAGTTGAACACACCGGCACGCTGCTCAGGTTGCTCACGGGAAATCAAATACTCGGTGAAGCCAACAAGGTTCATCACGACTGCGAGAGATTTGATGTTCTGTCCTCCGCCGAAATGGAAGATGTACCTCCCGCGGTTGATCTGATCAATCAGCGAATACATGTTTGCAATGTTCCTCGGGCCGATGACAACCGTCGGCCGGATTATCTGCGCCGATCTCTGATCATTCATCCAGTTCTCAACGACCTTTTCCGCTGCCAGTTTTGACTGACCGTAATCATTCAACGGATTCGGCGTTTTGCTCTCGTCAATCGGACCCTTGTCACGATAGTCGTATACAGCAACCGTCGAATAGAAGACGAGATGATTGACGCCCGCGTTTGCCATCGCGTCGCACAGAACTTGCATGCCTTTTTCGTTAACCGAGAAAAACTCTTCCCTCGATACGCCGAAGTCGTGGTGAGCGGCTGCAAGATGGACAACGGCGTCGAGTCCGTTACAGAACTTTGCGACAACCTCTTCGTCTCTGACATCTCCCTGGATGTATTCGTAATCGCCGCTGTAAGGCGGCTCCTTGAGGTCAAGGATCACAACTTCGTAGTCGTTTTCGGAGGCCGAAAGCGTTTCAATCAGGTGTCGCCCGATGAAACCCGAGCCACCTGTAACGCCGATCTTTCTAGTTGCCATGATCTGTACTGTTTCCGGTTTGAATTCTGGCGATCAGGATGCGTCCTGAGTAGGTACGCGTCCGGTTTCAAGACTTAGGGAAGCTGACCACGGCAGGTTGTCGCGGTACCACTGGACGCATTTTTCCAGCCCTTGATCCAGCGTAGTTGTCGGTTCCCAGTCAAGCAGTTGTTTTGCTTTTGAAATGTCAGCCCACGTCGTCATCATGTCTGCCGAGTGAAACGGCTGATAGTCGATTTCGGCTTTCTTGCCCAGCAGATTCTCGATCTTCTCGATGAGTACCATTAATGGATAAGGCTGATTGCCCCCGCCGAGATTGATCACTTCGTAGCCGACTGGTTTGGCAGCTGCAATTGTTCCGCGGGCGATGTCGTCTACAAACGTGAAGTCACGAGCCTGGGTTCCGTCCCCGAATACTGTGATCGGAATGCCGTTGTCGATCCAGCTGATAAAACGGAAGTAGCTCATATCCGGACGTCCCGCCGGTCCGTAAACGGTGAAGAAGCGGACAATCGAAACGTCGATCTCAAACAGGTGATGGTAAGCGTAGGCCATCGCTTCCGCGGCCTTCTTAGAGGCTGCATACGGAGAGATCGGTTCATTTACCGGGAGCGATTCGACGAAGGGTCCTTCCTGACCCGCGTATAACGACGAAGTCGAAGCCAGGATGTATTTCCTGACTCCTGCGTAACGGGCTTCCTCAAGCAAGTTGAGATTTCCGCCGGCATTGGTCGAGTGGTAGATCATCGGATACTCGAGGCTGTACCGGACCCCTGCCCTTGCCGCGAGATTGAATACGGCATCAAACTGATGAGCCTTGAACACTTCGTGAACTGCACTGCGGTCCTCGATATCCAGTTCGTGAAACTGAATGTTGTCGTACCGGGACAGTCTCTCGCGTCGATGCTGTTTGAGCCGGATGTCGTAGTAGTTGTTCAGATTGTCAACGCCGACCACTGTCGCGCCTGACTGCGCAAGCATTTCAGCGACGCGTGAAGCGATAAATCCGGCGGCACCTGTTACGAGATATGTTGGCAAATTACTGGCTCGGTTTCTTTGTCTTGCTGATGATTACGCGATACCCATAACTTCGGCCATTCGCGCGTTGATCTTGTTCACATCGTAGCGTGTTTCGGCAAGCTCGCGGCTGGCTTTTCCCATCGGAACGGTTCTACCGGGATCTTCCAGAAACGACTCCATCGCCGCCGTGAGCCCGGCTATGTCGCGCGGTTCAATCAGAATTCCGTTCTGGCCGTCGATAACCGTCTCGCGGCAACCACGGGAATTGGTGGTAATTACCGGCAGGCCGGTCGCGAGGGACTCAAGGATAATCTTCGGCGTGCCTTCCATGTAGAACGAAGGAAGCACAAACACACTTGCCGCCTTCAGGTAGGGACGGACATCTTCGGTCACTCCAAGGTACTCGATGATGCCTTCGTTATGCCATTTGTCGATTTCCTCGCGCGACATTGAATTCGGATTGTCATCAAACGGACCCATCAGTTGACAGTTAATCCGGTCGCCCCAGCGACTCTTCAGATCTTTCGCAGCGGCATAGTATTCGGGAAGACCTTTGTCGCGCAGAATTCTTGCGATCAGCAGAAAAGTAATCGGCAGCTCACCGGTTGGATCGGAAAACGGGAAATCTGTCAGCGAGACTCCTGATCCGTCCACGACAACCGCGTTAGCGTCTCTGGAAAGGATTCTTCGTTTGTTGAATGTTTCGTAGTCATCGGGGTTCTGGAAGAACACCGTTGTGGCCCGCTTGAGGGCGGACCTGAGCATTCGTGTTGCCAGAGAGCCTACCATCCGTCGTTTGAAACTTTGCTCTTCCGAGAACAGATAACCCAGCCCGGCGAAAAGGCAGTGGCATTTGATTCCGAGCATACGACAGGCAAGGCTCGTGTACAGAATCTGCTTGATATGAAAAACGAAAACATGATCAGGCCGTTTTTCTTTCAGCAGTTTGTAGATCCGGCGGAAATAGCCGACGTCATGAACCGGGTTCATGCCCTGCGTATTGACCGGCGTAATCGTCAACTCAAATCCGAGTTCCTCGATCTGGTCAAAATACTTCTGATCATGTTCAGGACAGAAGAAGTACGCCTTTTCACAGGAGCTGCGAAACAACTGCATCAGTTCAGGGCGCCGGTTCAGAGCTGCGGTTATGTCGCCGCAGACAACAGCAATGGATTCAGTCTTTTTCACGTTTTCGGCCGGTTCATTGGAGCCGGAGTTGGCGGTCTGTGGAATTGAATTCACGGTGCAATCTACTTTCCGGTCTCGAAGTTTCGCCAGATAGAGAGGTCACGACCAAGTCGTTGCTCAAGCCACTGGATGTCAGGCTCGAAAATTCCGGCGAGGCTCTGGTACATTTCCGGCGTCATCGGGTCTACTTCGCCGCTTCCTGAATAGACTTTTTTCAAGCCGAGTTTTTTTCCGTACTCGACAAGCGAATGAAGTCGCAACGATCGTAGAGTCGTCGCCGTAAATGACAGGACTCTAGCCAGAGCGAGTGACCGTGGTGCGGTCGCTGTGTTGATTCTTTCTTTGGCCTGCTCGGGAACTTCAACGGTCTCGATCCCGATCCTCTGGAAAACGAACTGTAACACAGTGTCAGGATCTTCCTGAATATCCTCCTGAACGAGGTAGGTGATCCGGTCACCAAAGGACTCTTCCCACTTCATGCAGTGCTCACGGTATCTGCCGGAATCCACAATTCGCGGCATCTTGTCGATGGCGCCTTGAAAGGAGTTAGGCACGCGACCTTTGGAAAGATGATGTCTGAATAACGAGTGGCTGCGCGCGATCGGATTGCGGACATTGATAAAGATTTCGGCATCCGGAAAGCACTCTTTGATCCTTTCGCGGGCGAGGTCATCATCGAAATACGTCGGTCCGACTTCGCCACAGATCTGATCATCCTTCCTGTTGCGGAAGTGCCAGAGATACCATTCCAGTCCGCGATCAAAATGCTGATCGAAGAACATCGTTTCCTTGACCTGGTGGGGAAACGCAATCCGGGGGTGTGTCGACAAAGCGGTGTAGAGCCACGTGCTGGCTGTTCGTTGCGGACCGATGCCGAAAAAAGTCAGCTGTGTTTCATCAGTCGCCCCTGCATTGGAGCCGGTGGTTTCCGGTCTGGCTTGCCCGCTCATTCGTTGTTCCCTCCGACAGCTGCCTGATCAAAAGGGAGTTCGTAACCGAATGCTTCGAGTTCGTCTTTGAATATGCGGGATACAATTTCAATCTGTTCGGGACCATAGAAAGAGTGCAGATCCACTCTCGGGCTGCGCTTTTCGCGGGTGCCCAGGGACGCGCCTTTGATTCCTGCTTCAGCAGTGATGCGGGAGAAATCCTCAACGAGCGTTTCGAATTTGCCGACCGCATCAACGGCGATCCTGCCGTCAAGCATGATCATGTCCATGTTCCGGACACCGCCGGCGTGCACAAAGGCTCCCCGGGTTTCCGGCTGTTCGAGTTGACGGACGTAATCCTCGAACGGAAGTTCTTTTTTTGTCGAACGCGAGCGCCACTGATAGTCTGATACCACGCGTTCGAACGGATTCCTGACAAACGCGAATTTGTAATAGCTGTTCCACTCTTCGGGAAAGAATGATGCCATTTCAGCGGCCGACGGATGCGGAGGGTTCACCGACAGCCGGCCCTTGTAATACGACTTGATGCCGATGTTGGCCGCTTCCGGCCACGAACGTCCGGCGAGTCTGGCCGCCAGAGCTTTAAGCATCGGAGCGGGCCGGTAAAGCGCTTTGCGTGCAGCGCGATTCATAGACCCGCCGGCTTTCATGATTTCGTTCATACTGCCAATGACGATGTCATCGTCGCCCAGATGCGGCGCAAGCGCGACTTTGATCGAACTGCCCGCGACTTTGCGGCAGTGAACAAAAATGAATCTGTGTTTGTGACTAACGATCACGGCAATAATAAAAAAATCGAGTTAGATAAACGCTCGCCCGGAAGTGCGGGTAACCCGGCTGTTTCGAATCAATTCGGTCCGCGTTCAATTCACCCGGGAGCGGCCGGGTTTCACAACAGTCGCTTGTACGCTTCAAGCGTTGCGACAGCGCTTTCATTCCAGGAATACTTTTGAACCTGTTCCAGACCATTGGCTATCAATGACTGGCGCAACTGCGAATCGGTGATGACTTTCTGCATAAGACCGGCGAGTTCATCCGCATCGGTCGTCGTCTCCAGTATCAGCGCTCCGTCACCCACGATTTCAGGGATGGCAAACTCACCCGAAGTAATGACAGGACATCCGCATGCCATCGCTTCGAGATTGGGCATACCAAAACCTTCGTATAGTGATGGAAACACAAACACGTCTGCGAGGTTCAGGAGCCTTGGAATATCATCGGTCGGGATGTAGCCGGGAAGGACGACGTCGTTCTTCAGTCCTTCCCGCTCGATAAACTCAGCGATGCCCGCGTCCTTGTCCCATCCGTTACCGACGATAACGAGCGCGGTTTGCTCGTTGCCCGGCATCTCACTCCGGAGTTTCTTAAACCCTTTCAGGACGGTGTACGGATTCTTGCGCATCGAATAGTTACTGATATGCAGCACGAACCGGCGGCCGCCTGTGTACTTTTCGCGGACCCCGGCAAGGTCTTCTGCAGGCAGTTGGCTGAATCGGGAATCCACCGCGTTATATACAACGCAGAACTTTGCCGGATCGACGCGGTGTTGCTCCGATAGATAGTCCTGGCTGGTTCTGGATACTGTGAAGATCAAGTCCATTTTGCGACTGAAGATCGGTTTGAGCAGTCGGGAATGGAGGCGTTTCGTCAGGCTGTAGTGGTCGGGTATGAAATCCTCAGCGGCTCCATGGATCGTGGCTGCTTTCTTTGCCTGCAGACCCGTGACCGGACTCATTACCGTCAACGGATGATAGTGCACGATCTCAAGGTTGTACTCCCTGATGATGCGGCTCGCCTTGAAAGGATTTCGCGGAATCAGGATTTCGGTGCCATGCTCATAGATCGGGTGGTCCGACTTCTCGTAGTGAATAAAGAACAGGTCGAACGTGTCATTGATTCTTATGAACTCGGTAAGCAGGCGGTCCGCGTGTTTTCCGCTTCCACTTCGCCCTTGATCGATGGGCCTTGTGAATATGCCCAATCGAGGCTTGTCGGAGTTTGTTCTGGACACGCTGACTTCCTCTATCTCTCTATCGGCAGGCGAATATTTGATGGTGGTTTGATGGGGTGAACTTTCGGTCGCAGGTATTGCCTGCAACCGGGAATGAAAATCCGTGGCTTGCTGCCTGATCGTTCTGTTGTGCCGTGGACGGAGTGAGTGGCACGGCAGGGAGTGTTGTTCGACAGACGCCTGTTACGCGAAGACGTCGGCCGTTCGGCGTTCGAAGCCTGTCGGGACAAAAAAGTAGTTGTTTTCACCGGGCGATGGTTTGTCAACTGCGGCGAGCTTGCCGGCGGAAACCACATAAACTTCGTAGCCCTGGTTCTTCATGAACTCGACCATTTCATCGGGTGTGTAGCCGAATTTTCCCGTGTGTCTCGATTCGATTTCCAGCAGTACGATGGGAGCCAGTTCGCGAAGCGTATTGCTACCGCCCTTCATGACGAGAATCTCGGCGCCTTCGACGTCGCATTTCAAGAAATTGAGTTTCGACAGATTCTTGCGGTTCACGAATGCGTCCACGGTTTCACATTCAACTTCCTGAACGCTGTGACTCGACAGGTCTACCTCATCCCCGGTTCCCATGCTCAGTGCAGCGCGGCTTTGTACTTCAACACCATCCTTTAAAGGAATCACCATCTGTTGTTTAGTGTCACCATCACCCATAGCACTATTGAACAGTTCGACATTCTTCAGCTGCAACTCATTGACAACCCTGCTCAACATGTCAAACGCCGAGTCGACCGGTTCGAATGAGAAGATCCTTCCCTCGGGGCCGACCGTTGTGGACAGTGGAACTGTGTAGCGTCCGAAGTGCGCGCCGATATCCAGAACCACGTCTCCGGTCTGAAACAACTGCTTGGCCACGAGCAGCGCGGGTTCCTGATGTTTGACCGAGGTGATTTTTCCGACCCAGTACTTAAACTGAATCCGCTTGTAAATACTCTCGCCGAACACGTTCAACAGGAGCTTTTTCAGGAGCCTTCGCATCTTTTCCCTTTGTTAAACACCCGCTTCGAACGGGCACGCGTTGAATTTGAACAGATGTATTCTGTGGAGGATGTAGTGTGGAGAACGTAGTGTTGAGAACGTAGTGTTGAGAACGTAGTGTGGGGGATTTTGACAGTTGAAAACGCTCGTCAGCGTGCGTTGACAATTACCGTCCGTCGAGCCGGGCGTTGGAATTCCAGCTCGTCAATTTTCCCGATTGACCGGGCTGGCAGACTTTAATTCGGCGACCACATATTGTTGCCCATCTGCCGGCCATAGTTTCGGCGTATCGGTCCACCACGTTTCGCCATGAAGATTTCATATCGCAGACAACAATAGAAGACGATTGCAATCCAGAGTCCGGGAGTCGAAGTGCCGGTTTCAAACATCGCCTGAGCCATGAAGCACGTTATGACGGACAAGAGGATCGGGGCGGATTGATACGTCCCTTTGATCGTGTAGACATAGCCGGAATAGAACAGCAGGCCGAGAAATGACAAAAAGAGTGCGAGAGGTATTACGCCGTATTTTGTCAGGTGATCGACATACGTGTTGTGAGTGATGTATGTGGAAACGTATTTTGCTCCGTTGCCGAACCACTTCCAGTTATCCAGATGCACCGACCACATATTGAAACGCCCGTTACTGAGATCGCCACTTGATGCGGTCGCCTCGAATTTTTCAATTACGCGGTCGAACAATCCGAGCCAATAGGCAATGCCGGCGACCACGGCAACAAAGATGAGTCCGAAAAAGAGTTTCTTTCTTCGAGCTTTGGATTGCATCACAAACGAGTGAACAAAGATCACACCGAATATTCCGATCGAGGAGCAGATGCCGGCCAGTGCGGACCGCGCCTGACACACCAGGATCAGCAGCAAACTCAGTGTGAGCACTGAAACGATGAAGATAGTCTCCCATCTCTTCCATTTGATGCGCGAATAAACCAGGACACCAAGCATCAGAGCTGCCGTACTTGAGCCAAACCAGCCCATGGAGTTCGACTTGGCATAAATTCCACTGTAGCGCCAGGTTGTGGGTGGTTGAATGACGAAGGAGGCGATGATGATTCCGATGCTGATGCAACAGAACCCGAGGATCAGGAGCCTCATGTAGGCCTGGGGATTTTTGACATACTCCACGGTTCGTGTTGCGGCAACGTACCCGCCCATGATCCCGCCGTAGACCATCATCCCGCGTGGCAGGTTGTTGAAGAACGCGGAGATCGCGGCAGCTGACAACAACAGGACAAGCAGGGAGGTCTCAACCGCCCCGTATTTCGGCAGCGCCACTCTGACTGGCAGCAGTAGTCCTGCCAGAATGAACACAGAGACTCCGACATTGAATGCCATTTGCCACGGCGAGTGCAGCGCGAGTTGAGCGGGCAGCAGCAACGCGAAGACCGGTAGCAACGCGGCAAAGCGCTCGGAGAACCTGAGTCGTCTCCGCCGTGGAATGGCTTGTGCCGGTAGGAGTCCGTGGCTGTTCATTCTTATCTCACTTGTCTCGGGTGCTTTCTCTTCGCAGAGATACCGACTGATGGTCGTTGTCGACTGAATTGTCGAGAGGTGGGACCCTCAGGACTTATTATTGCCGGGTGGCTCATTTTCGTCCCGACTTAATCTTCTGCAAAAACTCTGCCAGTCTCGTTCCCAGCCTGGCAAGGGAGAACTCCTGAAGCACGGTCATGCGGCCATTGCGGCCTATTTCCAGCCTTTTCTCCGGATTGTTGGCCAGAAACATGATCTGCTCGGCAACATCTTCAGCCCGATTGGTAGCAGGAACGAAACAGATGTCATGGTTATGCCGGAAACTTCCTGAGAAGTTCCGCACTTTGGACAGGATCACAGGGTTGCCTGTCACCATCAGTTCCGGCAATCTCGTTGGAAACAGCATATCCGTTTCACGTGTATCGTGACGCAACAAAACAAACGCATCCGCGTCAGCAAGATTCTTTTCCAGTGTATCGCCAGTCATAAAGCCAAGGAAATTGACTCGTTTTTTCAACACGTCGTTGCTTTCATGCAACTTCATGGCAGAACGCTCTCGGCGCGATTGCCCGGTTTTTCCGATCGCGTTCAGCTGAACTTCGACTCCGTTTTCGACGCAGATCGGGACCGCATTCAAAAACCCCTCGGGAACTTCTCTGTCCCACCAGTAGCCCACGGTACAGATCGTAAACGGCTGGTCCGGTGGTGAAGGATCTGAGCGGACGAATTTGCAATCCTCCGCGAATGACGGGCACCATACGTGGGGTAGACCCCTTTGTTCGGCCCATTCGCACCAGCCATGCGAGATACCGACAATCCCATCGAGCGTGGGAAGAACCTTGCGGCAGAGCTGCCATTGTTGATAGCTGACCCCGTTCAAAAATCGCTGCATATCGACGGCAAACAGTTCCACCATATCAGCGACGACAAAACAACGGTCGCCGGCGGCTTTTCGAATAGACTCGACAACCTGGGCTTGAGCGTCGTAGGTGATGATACCGTCAACAGAAAAGTGACGAACGAGCTCGGGGAGGTTTTCACGGTAGAATCTTGCCGCTGTCCTGCCCCGGGTCATTGCCGGGCTTATTCCTTTCGCTTTGGAAAGGTCGGGGTCGTACGCAATCGCAGGAAACCCCGGTGTGTCGACCTCATCCCAGACTTTTCCAAGTCCTTTTTGCGCGCCGACCAGCGTGGCTTCTATGCCCTGTTCCGACAATGCCTTGCTCATTCGCATCAACCGGTTCCGGTTGGCGGTGCGCTGTTCGATGGAAAGTGAAGAACAAAGTAGTATCCGCATTTGATTATCTTCTTCGCGTCTTGCTGGATTGCCTGTCCGGCCGGTCGCCCGTTTTATCTCTCAGACCAATCTTCCGTGCAGGCATTGAGTGGTCGGCACCAGGTGGACAGTGTGGTTGGCACCCGGTTGTCGACACCGGATATTCGGTACCGCATAACGGCATCAAGTAGTAGTGGCTCGGCGCTAAGACTGTAGTGCAGTGAGTTTGACTAATTTTTGACAGCTAACTAGACTGCGCCACTGTTTATACAAGGCGAAGTATTCGCTGTTGTGAAGTTCGTTTTCCGATCAGGACGATTGAATGCTGGTAAGTCACCGTCATCGCTTCATCTACACCAAAACCAAGAAAACGGCTGGTACCAGTGTTGAGTCCTACTTTGAGCGCTTCTGCATGCCTGAAGGCGAATGGGAGGAGGCTCATTATCGCGACGAGTATGTGTCAGATTCAGGGATCATCGGTTTTCGCGGCGAGAAGTCGCCGACTAACGCCACGTGGTGGAATCACATGCCGGCCGCTGATATTAAAAGGCTTCTTGGCGATGAGGTCTGGAACAGCTATTTCAAGTTCTGCGTCGTTCGAAATCCTTACGACAAATGTATTTCAGCTTTTGAACATTTCGGTAAACGGAAACGCAAGAACCTGTTTTCATTCCTCGGGGCTTTTACCAACCCCGGTATGACACGCGATCAACGCCGCTTTCTCGATTACGTCAAAAGACATCCACCTGTTGACCGGAACACCTACGTCATTGACGGTGAGTTCTGTCTTGATGATGTGATTCGTTATGAGGCTCTGGAAGACGGCATCGCGAAAATCTGCGAACGACTTTCTCTGCCATTTGAACCGGAATACCTCCCGAAGTTCAAAAAGGGCAAGCGGCGTGAATGTGCTACCGCAGATCTGCTCTACACGCCTCAGTCCAGAAGTTGTGTTGAGGAGTCGTTTGAATTTGAAATAAAACGGTTCGGGTACGAGTATCCCGCGAGTTGAATCGGGACTTTTCACAAAACCCTTCACTGAATGTTCTTTCCCGACTTGAGCATTCCTTTCATGCCCCTGGCCGTGGACTCAAGCCACGAAAATACGCCTGAGAATACAGACAGGCCGGAGTAGATTCCCGACCTGATGCGTCGACCCGTGGTCATGGTGTCACCGATGGTCTCATAGTTCAGTCGCTCGCACAGCTTCCGGTATTCGGCGGAGCTTTTTGAGTGGTTAAGGAAGCCGAGCGTAAACGGTCTGCGGCTGCGCGTTTGCAGCTGTTCTGACAGTCTGCCTGAGTTTCCGCTGCCCGTAATTTTTCCGACGGTTGAAAGATCAACCTGTCGCCGGGCTTCTCCAGTGTGATCTGCGATCCGGTCGATTACCGATTGAGCATCCTGCAGCATGTCTTCGTACCGGAAGATCAGATACTTCCCGCCTGACTCATTCGCGCGCTCTGCTTTGTCCAGCATCTCGTTGTACAGTCTGCAGTATTCGTCGAAGGTATCCGGCTTCAGATTTTCGAAGGCCCGTCTCATGCTCAACCATGAATCAACAGGATCACGCACCGAAACGATGCAGGGCACATCCCGGTTGTCTCTTTTTCGGTACATGTCAACGAACCACGACCCACCTTCGGGAACGACGGACTCGTCAGCCGGTTCGAAGAGAAAGCTATGCGTATGCTCGCGAACAAGCAACCGTTTGCCGGAGTCTGTAACGTGTTTTTCACAGGCGATGATTCGTTGAAACAGGACTTCCCCGAATTGTTCAGGGCTCAGTTCGTTGCGGACATACAGATGGTACTCCGGATCCCAGGGGTTGTATCTGTTCGTCCTTGTCTCTTTGGCAACTCCGATTTCACTGAGGCCGTACCAGCCGAAGGTAGCGGTCACGATCCGGAAAACCAGTGAACCTCCGGTGCACGGCGCGTGACCGAGGACAACGGGAGTCGTACTGACGGACTTGTCATTCATTGGATTGCGGCTGTCCTCGATCAGGGTCTCGGTTTTTCGTCAGTTTGTCTTCGAGTTGCTTCACCCAGAAACCGAGGTTGAGCTTTTCGTAATTAAATTCAGTATCGAGAAACTCCTGATACTTTTCGATTAGAAATCCTTCCGTCAACTCGCCGAACTGGTCGTACGAGTCGAGAAACAGGATGGGAAGATCCTGTAATTGATCGTGATAGCGAGCTTCTTTCACCACGATCGGAATCGTACCAACATACATGGAATCCCACATCCGGAATGTGTCGATCGCGTTCCCGCGAGGACAGATGCTGAACCTGCTTGCCCGTAGCTTTGCGAAAAATTCGGAACGTGAAATCGGGTACGACCGGAACTTTCCCATGTGATCGAATTCGACGAACGATCTATCTTTGAGCATCTCGAACACCTTCGCTCTGACAGGATGTGTTGACAGAGAGAAGTTGCAATATGCCGTGAGTGTTTTTTCCGGTGCCGGCGGGAAGTCGCGGAACACATCGAGACTGCGGAAGTCTCTGCCCATCGGAAGATATAGAACCCGATCGTTTTCAAGGTCAGCGTTGTTTACCGCGACGCCAACAAGATTGGGCGGCATGGCACTGGCGAGTTGTTCGGTGAATATGTAATCGCCTTTGCCAAGTATGAGCACGAATTCACGTTCGCTTTGACGGCCGATCTTGTCAAAGAGGCGCGGCAGAAGGCTCACATCTTTGAAGCTGCGGTGCGGCCGACCGAGAAACAGCTTCTGACATTGATCCTGTGGCAATGCGACGCCTTGAAGGATGCGATTGACGCCGGTCTTTCTCATCAATTTGTAAAGTGATCGTCCCAGCCGGGTCTTATCGAATGAGCTCGTGCAGAACCGCAGGCATTGACGGAAACCTTCCGCAAATCTCGGATTGTCAATCAGCAGAATCTGATCTTCGCCGTGGATTCCCGGACCGTTCTGGAAGGCTCTAAGCGTTGTCATTAAGTGTGCAGGAAAGCAGGCTTCGGTATTTCTCGAATCCGGTTATTGGTGAGGGCGGACGCAGGCAAATTAACTGCGAATACCTTTAAGGTGTTTCCCGAGAAAACGCCTGAACGGTCGCCACAGATCTCTCACCATGACGCGGGGAAGAAGCGAAGTTGAAAGCTGGCTTCGAAAACAATAAAGCGCAAAGTCGATCCGGCTGTCCGATTCGATGTCTGGATCCATTTCAAAAGTCTGTCCGAATTCGGACAGGCCGACATCGAACCTGTTCGACGACCGGCAATGCAGCCCGGTGCCGTCGTGGCCGATGTTCAGCACAAGTGACTGAACAGGTGAAATCACAGATTGCTGATTGATAAACTGCGTGAAAATTATTTTCACATCGAGCGCGTCGAGTCGTCCTTCCGCTTCCGACCTCAGCTTGACTTCAACGTCTTCACCCCTGCGTTTGTATTGTCTGAGTTTTTCGGGATTACTGAGCAGTGCTTTGTATTGCGACTTGTCAAAGATCACGGAGTCGTACCGGTCTTTCCACGTTGCGAAACCCCATGCGTTGAAACGCGGGCAGCGGAAAATGTCACGGGAATAGTCGTCGGGAAAAATGATAGGCGGTGTGTAGCCGCATATGGCGAAAATGTCATTGCGGTCGCGGTAGACGTTGAGCCCCTGATTCATGAACTCCAGAAAATCCGGAGCTGTTACCACGTCTTCTTCCAGGCAGATGACCTGTCCCGATGCCTCCAGCAACTGGACGATGCCGCCGCGGTTGTTGGCGACGCGATTGTTGACCTCCCGCTTGATGACGGTCACTGACCGGAAGCCGTCGCTTACGGTGTCGACATAGTCGCGAACTGCCTGAACCTTTTCTTCGTCACCCGGCCGCGGTCCGTCGGAAAAGACGTAGACGTCGGACCATTCGGCAAGACGGTTCGCCGCGAGAGCATCCAGCGTGCGACGAAGGTGTTCAGGGCGACTGTAAGTCGAAACAAATATCGGCGCTGTGTCGTCTTTATTCACGAAATTCCATCCAGCAGAGGTTTGCAAAGCCGGTTTATGATGCCTGCTTCCCGTTTCGAATTCGTTTTGCGCGGTCAATCACAAATGCCATGCCGCTCAGCTTCAAAGAATAACAAAGTCCAAGATAGATTATCGTGAATATCAGCGTCTGCGCGATCAATTGAAGTATCGGAAGCGGTAACGGAGCAAGGTTCAGCAACGAGGCCAGTCCAGCTGCAACTGCGGAAACTCCGAAATAGGGAAGCCAGTCGCTCCATTGCTGGCGAAGCGGGAAATCAATGATGCGACGGATGATGATGTCGTTGATAAAGAATGTGTTGAATATCGGGACAGCAACCTGACCGATCAGAATCGCCATCACTCCGTGCTTCCAGGTAAGCCAGAGAACGAGCAACTGCAGACCCGGTCTGATGACCCCGAGCGCGAATATGAGTTTCGGATTCCCCTTACCCGTAATGACATTCATTTTTATTGAATTGACGCAGTAGCAGATTCCAAGCAGAGGACAGATCTGCAGATACGGCACGGACTCAATCCACTTTTCAGTCAGCAGAACCTGAATCAACGGTTCCGCAACTGTCATCAGCAGCACCATGGCCGGAATCACGATGAACACGATGGCAGGAATGCCCTTGCGAAGCGCGGTACGCATCCGTGCGTTGTCGTGTTGAATCTCTGAGAATACAGGAAACATAACCCGGTTCAGCGACGAAACGATTGCGGTCACGGGCTGCTTTTGAAAACTCTGAGCACGGTTATAAAAAGCGAGATCACTCATGCCATAGGCCTTGGCAATGACCAGGCCGTAAAGGTTTCGCGTGGTTTGAAATGTCAGGTTGGTAAATAGCCTGGCGAAGCCGAATCCGGCAAGTTTTCTTACCGATCCGAAGCTGAATTCAAATCGCGGCCGCCATTCCGGATTACAGAACATCCAGACCGTAACGGTGAAGACGAAGTTCTGAACCAGGCGTAGCCCGACCAGTGCCCAGACTCCGAACCCGGCCAGAGCCATACCGATACCCGCAATGCCGCTGAGGATTGTGGACGGAAGTGAGATCTTCAGCAGGCGTTTGAACTCCATGTTCTTGTTCAGCATCTGAACCTGAATCTGGCCGAACGCAGCGATAACGATTCCCACCGCAAGCACAGGCAGGACATTGCGTAGTTCGGGCTTTTCGAAAAAGTCCGCGAACCAGGGGCTCATAGCTGTCAGGCCGACAAATACAACGCACGAGATAAGTAGATTCAGGAAGAAGACCGTCGAAATATCAATCCGTTCGACCTTCTGATTTTGAATGATCGCACTACCCAGGCCACCCTCGGTAAGAACGCGCGCGATAATGAGAATGATCGCAACGGTACTGACAATTCCGAACTCTTCGGGCAGCAGAATTCGCGCCAGAAGGATCTGCACGCCGAACGTTACTGTGCGGACGCCGATCCGTTCAAGGATTGTCCAGCCGAGGCTGTTGAGCGTTCGTTCTTTAAGTGACAAGTTTCTGCCCGGTTACCGGTTGGGCTATCTTATTTTCAGCTTGAAAAGGCCGCCGCCGAGAAGGTCGCCGGCTGTGTCGTCATGAGCTGTTGTCATAAACAACAGATCTAGGTCATCGCCTCCGAGACAGCAGGATGTTACCCGCCGGCACGGCATCGTGATTGTCGCCAGTTTTTCGCCGGTGTCGGGATTCCATTTACAAAGCTGTCCACCCTCCCATTCCGCGACCCAGATCATGCCGTCGAGATCGACACACATGCCATCCGGATATCCGGGGCCCTCAATTTCGACGATGTAGGCGTCGAATTCGGCTTCGCCTGTTTCGATGTTGTACTTATAAGCCCCGACTTTTTTCGTCGGAGTGTCAATGAAGAACATCCGCTGGTTATCGCTGGTAAAGCCGATACCGTTTGAGATAGTGGTGCCTTCAATCAATCGCCGGGATTCGGTTCCGTCCCAGGCAAAGACGCACCCGCGACCTTCGTAGTCTTCATCAAGCCCTTTGGTGCCGACGAGAAAACGTCCCCGTGGATCAAATTTTCCGTCGTTATATCGCATCAACGGATCGGGCTCGAGTTGTATCAGGAATTCACGTTGACCGGTTTCAGGGTTGATCCGGTGGATTCCTGTTTTCTCAGCAGTCAGGATCATTCCTGATTCCTCGATCACAACGCAGCCGACAGGGCCATCGGTTGGATAGGATCTGGCCAGACCGTTGAACGGGTCAATCCGGTAGACTTCGTGTTCATCGATCGACACGCAGTAGACGACCCGTTGCTTTTCATCCCAGCAAGGGCCTTCCAGCAGCGTCGAACCGCAGTAGAAGACTAAATCTGCAGGTGTTACCTGATAGTTCATATTGAAATGCCGTAGTTTTCCAGAAGTTGGTCTACGTGATCTCCCCGATAGGTGATGTTCAACAGCTTGTTGGCGGGTAGACCGAGCCCGATAAGCTTCTCTTTTACGGTTTTGGAAAAGGTCTCATCAATGTACGCAATGAGTACGTAGTCGAGCTCAGTTGAATCAAGCGTCGCGGGTGGATCGACGGTCAATCCCATCTGGCGGTAGGTTTCATGCAGGTCGTCGACCCAGCCGACCAGTTCGTGCTGTCCTTTCTGGCGTAGTCGCTTGTAAAGATGCTGACCGAAAGTTCCTGCACCACAAACGGCAATTCGACTGCCGGGAGCAACTTCACTGAACGGAACCAGTCCACCGTTGGCAGATGACTCTTCCGGCAAGGCGTCGGAGCGGACAATCAGCAGGCTCAAGACAAAATGTTTGAGCTGATGGATAAGCATGTCTGCATAGGGGCTTTCTGCAAAAACATCGTGGAGAAACCTGTAGAAGATCTCCACTTTTTTCGTTTCAGCAAACTTCGGCGTTTTGATCATCGAGTCCACACGCTGCCGGTAGTGATACGCGGTGCTGTCGATAACACAGACGACTTCGGCGTCCAGCAACGTCGGATAAAGACAGGAGGCGTCCTCGCCGATGTGAATCTCCGGATCCACTCGCATCTGATGCTCATAGATAACTGACTTGCGGTACAGTTTGCCCCAGACATAGGAGAAGATCCCGAACTGGGAGAAATATCCGGTGTACACCATCTTCGGATAGACCTCCTTGATCAGTCTCTCCTTGTCGTAGACACCCGGCGGCACATTGTTGAGCAGTACTTCGACATGATCGAGCAGATCCTCTTTGTGTCCGCCGACCACAACGTCGGCATTGTGCTCAAGCGCGTGGTTCATCATGTCTCGGTACATGTCGGGTTCGACCCAGTCGTCACCGTCAACGCATGCAACATACTCCCCCGTCGCCGCCTCCAGACCGGCTTTGCGGGCAGGGATCAGACCGGAATTCTGCTGGTGGATAACTTTGACACGCGGGTCGCTGGCGGCGTAACGGTCGCAGATCGCTGCGCAGTCATCGGTTGACCCGTCGTTGACCAGAACAATTTCGAGGTTCTGCCACGTCTGGTTGATCAGGCTCTCGACGCACTGCGGAAGGTAGGGCTCAACGTTGTAGATGGGCACGACTACGCTGACGAGCGGTCGATTTTCAATATCGTCTTTGTCGTTCTGCATGGTAGGAACAGGGTTAGAGAAACCAGCCTCCGGTGATTCGCAAGTTGGAACCGGAAACCATCTTTGAGTGGTCTGACAGCAGGTACACGATGCCGGGAACCTGGTCGTCGATTTGTGTCATTCTTCCGGCAGGGATGACTTCCGCTGCCATTTCATTGAGTTCTTCGACGGAGATGTTCTGCCTTGTGCGAAGTTCGAGTTCTCCGTCGGTGGGGGTCCAGCCCATTGTCAGCAGGTTGGCTCGCACGCCGAATTCGGCGTAATGTTCTGCAATGTGTCTGGTCAGGGTAAGGAGGGCGCCTTTGGAGCAGGCGTAGACAATCCGGTCTTTTTCGCCGCCCCACGCGTGAGGTGAACCGGTCAGCACGATCGATCCGCCGTCCCCGTCTTTCATCATCTGGACCGCGTACCTGCAGCAAAACAGTGCTGCGCGGGTATTGATCTGAAAGACCAGGTCAAAATGTTCTTCGTCGATTTCAAGCAGCGGCGCGGCAGGCGTAATGCCGGCGTAGTGGAAGTAGCCGTCCAGTCGACCAAAGCGTTGTGCGGTCTCATCGAATAGCCGTTTGCATTGATCGACCTGTTTCAGATCGGTGGATACAAAATGTGCTTCGTGTCCGCCGAGACTACTGATTTCGTCGAGAATTTGTTCCGCTGCAGACTCGTCTCTCCCCCCGATAAGGACACGCGCTCCCCGCTTCGCGCACTCCAGCGCAACAGCTCGACCGAGACCCTTGGTCCCGCCGGAGATAACAATCGCTCTGTCCTGCATGTCCATTATCGGCTTATCCACTTTGATTTCTTTTTATGTGACTTCTTTTAAACGGGTTTCAGAAAACGGTTGCCGTCCAGCAACATGGACCCGCCCTCACGGTCGAAGACGGAAACCATTTCAGCGATCCGGTCAAGACTCCGGCGGCGGTCAGCATCGCTGTCGCATGCGAGGTAGATGCGGGCAAGAACCTGAGCTTCGGTTCCGACCATCTCGCCGGTGACGGTGTCGCCGGCAAAAAGCCGTTGGCTGACTTCATAAACTTCGGGCAGTTCACGGACGCGATCCAGTCCCTCGAGGCGGTCGATGGTTCCACTGCCAAGCAGGAGCCAGATCGTTGCTGCACGTTTGCCGTTGAAGTCGGGATCGTTTTGAGTGTCGAGGTCCACGGGGCCCATACTGCCGGTCAATGCAAAGCGGACCAGCATTTCGCATTGATCGAAGCCATTGACAGACTTCAAGTGGAAATCCGGAGCTTCACCTTGCAACCGGAAACCGGGGTCATATACAAAAATGTTTTCACCGTCCACGAAGCCGGAGATGAGAAGAACGCCATTGCCCATTTCAAGTCCGGCGAACATCCTTTGGAAGTTCTCAAGCATCGTCGAGTTAAACAACTCCGAGTGCCGCGACGGATAAGTCGCGCCGACGCAGACCGGGGCGGCATCCAGTTGGCCGCGGTACGTGAATCGGTCACCAAGAGCGCTGATCCAGGCTTTGCCATCCTGGAAAGTGAAGTACATCAGAAGATCGTCGCACTGCATGTAGCGCTGGACGAGATACCTGTCTGATCGCGAAAACGCAATCGCGTTTTCAATGGCTGCCCGCAGCTCCTGTTCGTTCCCGCAAACGGACATGCCTTTTCCGGAGTTGGCATCAACGGGTTTCACCAGCAGAGGAAATATGACGTCTTCAAGTTCCGCCGGCTCGACGGCAGGAGAAATGTCATAAGACGGGATCGGTTGAATTCCGAACTCGCGGCAATAGGAATTGAATACCAGTTTGTTCGTGAGAACTTCACACTGGCGTTCGGTTGCGTAGCAGGGAAGCTCGAGTTGTTCACAGACACGACGGTACGGATCAATGAGCGGATCGGCCACTCCGACCATGACACCGTCAAACTTCTCCTCACGCACCAGCCGGACCAGTCCTTCGATGTCAAAACCGTCTACATCAAATGCGACGTCCGCAAACCTCTTGGCTGGAGCTGATGGATTGTAGTCAGTGACGCCGACTTCGACGCCCATGTTCTGTGCCGACCGGATCAGGCGCACTGTTTCCGTATTAGCGCCCAGGATAAGCAGCCGTTTAGAGGTTAAGTCGTTATCAGCCATTGAAAGTCAATTCGGTTCAGTCGAAAGGAGCAGTTTGACAAGGTTGCGGGGAATCGCAGGAGCAGGCTTACTCGTACTTTTGGAGGCAGATGTCCAGGTCATCATCCCACGTAATTGCAACCTGCAGCTTTTTCCTTTGTGAGTAGCTTAGCTGGAATGTACGGAGCGATTTTTTTACGGCCCCCGGAAGCGATGACCTTTTCTGCCAGATGGGTCGCACATCACCCATTCTCGTGTTATTGCCGACACGGCGGACGTTAACGGCGTCCCCGGTTTTTGCCGGCAGTACGCTGCCGGTGAACTCCTGTGCTACAAACGCAGGCATGTCCTCGAAAATGTCTTCGAAGTTCCACATTCGAACCTGATCTTCCCCGAAGTGGCTCCGGATTTCAGTTTCGAGTTTGCCGTTGAACAGCAGGCTCAGGAATTCCCCGTTCTTTTCGTCAGTTCCGAATTCGACATATTTGCGGAGAGTATTCAGCTGCGGGATGTTGCAGAAGATGTAGAACTGCTGTGCATAGTACGAGTGAATGAAGTCTTTCGGATTCCTCTGCGTAACAATCAGTTCGAGGTCAAACTTCGAATGTTCCTTGAACGCCTTCAGTCTGGAAAACAGCCTTTCTGCCTCAAGCGCCCATAGCCCGAACCGGAAATGGTCTGCTGGAAGAAAGAGGTGGGATGTGATGATTTCACTACTGACCAGAATCGGATCGTTTGAACTGCCTTCGTAGAATTCGTCCTCTCTCGAGCTGATTGCTTTGTCGAGTTCAGCGGCCGCCTTTTCGATCTGTCCATCCGGACAGAAAATCAGTTGCCCGGTTTGAGCTTCGAACCGTGCGAGGTCCATTCCGATGACACCATCGCGTCTGCCCAGATATCTGTAACCACTCAGATTGGGAAATACCTGCTCCTGCAACGTCGATGTGCCTGTTTTGGGCAGTCCAATATGGAGTAGGAGCTTCCTCATCAATTAAATCTTGTTTGCGGCTGTGTTCTGCAACTTGCGGCTAGGACAAATCGAAGAACGAATCGGGCAGGTTGATTCTGTTTGCGTAGGCCTTGTTGCGTAATCGTTCATTGGACGCCATGAACCTGTCCATCAGACTGGCCCAGTATCTCTGAGCTTCCTGAGATAGCGACTCGTCAAATGTGTCGGGACTTTCTTCGGCTTCCGCCAGTTTGATCAGTTCACGCTTGGTCGCGACATTTCTGTAAGTTTCCGCTTCGTCCATTTCGCATTGGAGGAAACTGGTGAAGTAGACGCCCAGCCTGTGATTCTCGTTTCCGTTCCAGAGTTCATACCCGAGGTCGTGACGGGTTTTTGTGTTCAACTTCCGTTTTTCAGCAAGCACTCCGGACTCGAGTTTGGCGTGGCAGTGCTCAGGTCTTACGTCGGGAAAATCGTTGAGTCCCAGTGCACTTTGTATACCGGAAATCAGAACGGGGCATTCATTTTCGGTTTTGAGTTGACCTTGCTCGACGCTGTTTTCATAAACGAAAACATGAATGTTCGCGGCACCGAATTCGTTTGCGTAGGCGTCGAGAGCTTTATCAAATTCACAGTCCACTACAAAGTTCTTGTCCTGAAATCGATACAGGAATTTGACGTAGTCTTCAAAGGTTCCGGGATACCCGTCACGTATGCCTTCGCGGTAAACCGATCTCAGCAACTGACCCTGGTTACGGATCAAAACCACGATCTTCGTTCCGTCGCCGAATACCTCGGCCAGGCGTTGAGCTTTTGTGGCGACATCGATCTGGTCGGCTGTAAAGGCAAACGACAAATGCTCACTTGAAGCGCCGACTGCCTTTGCACCATTTGCCTCAGCGCGGGTAAACACGTCCGCAAAGTGACTGACGAATCCTTCGCGGTGCGGAGCGTAGTTTGCGTTCAGGCAGTATTTGCAGAAATGCTCAAAGAAGGCGTTTACCTTGTCGTCGGCGTAGTCGAGGATCCCGCCACTGGCTATGCCGAGATATTCAATTTCCGGATGGCGGGCAAAATAGCTGCGCTGGAGACTGGTCGATAAATTTTTCGGATATCCGATGTGAACAAACTTATTCATGTTGTCATCCGGAACGGTGGTTCAAATGCTTCAGCAACAGGGAGTCGGCGACGCCCGCGCAGGCTTGAATCGGCCGACGGGTGTTTTGACTATGGCTGTATTGACTGAGGCTTAGTTGCTTCCGGCGATTATTGAAACGATCTGCCGGATCCGGTCTTCGGGGAGGGCGTGGGATAAGGGCAGGCATGCGACGCGCGATGCAGCATCTTCTGAGACAGGCATGGAACCGAAGCTGCCTAATTGGCGCACGGTATTCAAAGAAGGATAGAAGTACCGTCTCGGGAAGATGTTGTTTGCTTCAAGGTTTTCGAAAGCCCGCGACAGCTCTGAACCGGAGGAAAACAGAACGGGATAGTAGCTGTAGTTCCATTCCGTGCCGTCGCGCAGGACCGGTTTTGAAATATCAACACCGGCTTCGCTCAAGAGTGAATCGTAGGTCCGGCAGGCGACGGCCCGGCGTTGTTTGATCTCCTCGAAATGGCGGAGGACACAGACTCCCATGGCCGCATTGAGTTCGCTCATCTTCGCGTTGATGCCCGGGCCATGGAATTCAAGGGTGCCGTTGTGTCCGAATCGTCGTCGCCACTCGACCAGTGCGGCCAGTCCGGAATCTTTGGTGGCCAGAATGCCGCCTTCGGCCGCATGGAAAATTTTCGTTGCGTGCAAGCTGACCATGGAGATGTCGCCGTACTTCAGAACGCTGTTTCCCCGATATTCAACGCCGAACGCGTGAGCAGCATCGTAGATCAGCTTCAAATCATGTTCGGCTGCAATTTCGGCAAGTCGTTCCACGTCACACGGATTGCCGAAAACATGTGTCGCCATAATGGCCGTTGTGTCACGAGTGATGGCGGCTTCAATTTTGCCGGGATCGATCGTGAGCGTGTCAGGCTCGACGTCACAGAAAACGGGCTTCAGTCCCGTCCAAAGCAGCGACGAAGTCGTAGAGACATATGAGAATGGTGTCGTAATTACTTCGCCGGTGATCTCAAGGGCACGCAATGCGATACGTAATCCGGCGTCACCGTTGGAGACAGCAATCACGTTTTCAACGCCGAGATGTTCTTTCAGTCCCTGCTCAAGCTGGCAGACATACGGGCCCTGGTTGGTCAGTTGCCTTGATGCCCAGATTTGCTGCAGGCACTCCACGTATTCCTCAATTGGCGGAAAAAACGGCGTGGTTACGTAGAGAGGCTGATCGTTTTCAGATGGATTCAACTGGCTGGGCTTCTGCAGGGGTTGTCAGTCGTAAAAAGCGGGAAGCGAGACTCGCGGTACCGACGTTTAGCGTCGTGACAGGGAACTTTCCGGATCTAGGAATCGGCAATCTGCTGGAGATACTCGCCATAACCACTTTTTGCATAGGTTTCGGCCAGCTTCAGCATCTGATCCTTGTCGATAAACTTCCGGTAGTAGGCGACCTCTTCAATACAGCCGATCTTCATTCCCTGCCGTTCTTCAATCACGCGGACGAAGGTTGAGGCTTCATTGAGTGAATGGAAAGTACCCGTGTCCAGCCACGCGATACCGCGGTCAAAAACGCCGACCTTTAGTTTCCCCTGTTTGAGGTACTCGCTGTTGACCGTTGTGATTTCATATTCGCCACGGGCCGAAGGCTCAATGTTTTTTGCGATCTCGACAACGCTGTTGTCATAGAAGTACAGGCCCGGCACCGCGTATTTGGATTTCGGATTCTCCGGTTTCTCCTCGATCGAAATAGCATTGCGGTTCTCGTCAAATTCAACGACTCCATATCGTTCCGGGTCGTTGACCGGGGCGGCGAAAACGGTTGCACCGTCAGGGTCCGTGTGCCTCCTGATCAACTCACCGAATCGGGAGCCGTAGAAAATGTTGTCACCAAGAATCAGCGCTACCTTGTCGTCTCCGATAAACTTCTCACCGATGACGAACGCCTGTGCAAGACCGTTGGGAACAGCTTGTTCCGCATAGCTGAACTTGCATCCGATCTTACTGCCGTCACCAAGTAGTCGCTCAAAGCTGGGAAGATCCTGCGGAGTCGAGATGACAAGGATCTCGCGGATGTCAGCCAGCATGAGTACCGACAGCGGATAGTAGATCATTGGTTTGTCGTAAACCGGGATCAGCTGTTTCGATGTCGCCATTGTGATCGGATGGAGTCGAGTACCCGATCCACCGGCGAGAATAATGCCCTTCATGAGTTCTTTCAGTAGCTGTTAAGGTTCCGGCAGGTAGCTTAGAGGGTGCCTTGCCGTTGTAATTTGTAGTCGCCTGACAGAATTTGTTCCCACCACTGGCGGTTGTCGAGATACCAGCGAACCGTCTTGCGGAATCCGCTGGCAAAATCCTCTTCCGGCTTCCAGCCGAGTTCACTTTCGATCTTTGACGCGTCGATTGCATAACGTAGATCGTGTCCAGGCCGGTCAGTAACAAACGTAATCAGGTCAGCGTATTCGTTAAGTTTCGTTTTTGTCTCGTCATCGAGTTCGGGATTGTCTGCAATCGGGAGCATCTCATCGAGAATTCCGCAGACCATTCTGACGAGTTCAATATTCTGGCGTTCATTATTGCCGCCGATGTTATAGGTTTCCCCGACGCGTCCCCCGGTCAGTACTGCGTAAAGGGCCTTGGCATGATCGGTTACATACAACCAGTCACGCACGTTTTCACCCTTTCCGTATACCGGAATCGACTGACCACTGATTGCTTTGAGGATCACGACGGGAATCAGTTTTTCCGGGAACTGATACGGGCCGTAATTGTTCGAGCAGTTGGTGATCACAACAGGCAGTCCGTAGGTGTCGTTCCATGCTCGGACCAGATGGTCCGATGATGCCTTACTTGCCGAATAAGGCGAGTGCGGATCGTAGGGTGTCGTCTCCGAGAAGCCGGGGTCATCCATCGTCAACGAACCATAGACTTCGTCCGTGGAGATGTGATGAAAACGGAATGAACTTTTGCGTGCATCGTCCAGTCCGTCGAAATAGACTCTCGCAGCGTGCAGCAGGTTGAAGGTGCCAACGATGTTCGTCTGGATGAATGCATCAGGACCGTCAATGGAACGGTCAACGTGTGATTCAGCAGCCAGATGCATTACCGCATCAGGCTGAAACCGGTCGAACAGGCTCTTGATAAGATCCGGATCGCAGATGTCACCCTGTACAAACTCGTAGCGGTCCGAGGAGCTGATATCCTCAACAGAGATCGGATTGCCCGCATAGGTCAACTTGTCGAGGTTCAATACTTCATGATCGGTGTCCTCGATCAGGAACCGCACAAGGTTTGAGCCGATAAAGCCAGCGCCGCCGGTGAGAAGGATTTTCATATTACGAATTTTCAAAGGTTTGAATGATCGAAGGAGTTCAGCTACCTGCCGGGAGTGACAGCCGTTGCCGTTCCCTGGTCAAGCAATTCACCTGACTTGCTGTCGAACTTCTGGAAACGAAGGGTTGTACCTTCAAGTTGAACGACGAAAACAAAGCTGCCTTCCCACGACGTCCAGCGGATCACACCGGACTCAATCATAAACGTGTTCTGGAACTCTCTTCCGCTGTTCAGAATCTGCAATGAGCCGTCCGGATAAAATGCGACCCGCTGCCACTCGGGAGTCCCATCCTGCCAGATCACATTCCAAACCGGTCCGATTGCGTGCGTTACATCTCCATTGAACGACTGGAGCATAGCTGTCTGATAGTCATCGATACGCTGAAGCAGTTTCCGCTCTGTGAGGCCGGATGTATTCTCGATTGCCGAACGATAGATGTCTGCAGCGTGTTTCATAACGTGAATGTTGTTGTCGGCCAGTTCCCACCATTGGTCGGCGAGGATAACAGCTTCATCCGCATTTTCGGCGGAGCTGCGTTCGAGCTCCTGCTGCGCAACAGCGGCTACTGGCGAATCACTTCGTGCAACAAAGGGAAGCCCTGATTCAAAGTCGCCTTTTTCAAAAAGGTAGAACTCACCGACACGTCGATTGGCTTCCTCGTCATCCTGATCTGCTGCAATTTTCTCCAGAGATGAAGCCAGTCTGCGGTATTCGCGACCCAGCATGCGGCAGTTTTTCAAACGGTCGTCCGTGATTCCTGCAAGGAGCGGGCTGTTTGTTTTTCTCGCAACTTGAGCCAGCGCCAGCAGCACATCCTCGGCTGCATCGTAGGCGTCATTGTCGACTGCAGATTCAATCCATGCGTCGGCATTACGTGTGACGGCTTCCAGCTGCTCCGAAGTCGCAATGTTCTCTGCAGCCGATTTCAGGTAATCGGTCCGCAGTTCGATTGAATTGACTGAAAAACCGGTCTCCAGCAGCTCGATTGCTTCCACAGCCGTATCGGGTGAAACCGCGCGGGAAGCAATCCTGATTGATTCTGTCAGAAGTACGTACTGCTCAACTCCGGTCGATTCGCGTCCGTTTTCAAGTAGCAGAGCGGAGAGTTCGCGTTGACCTTCAAACGTACGGCTCTCGTAGTTCGACTCGAACAGTTCTTTGATGAGATCAAGCGTTTCCCTGATCTCAGCTCTTCCCGGAACGGGTTGGCGTTCCTGACAAAGTGCTCGAACCGGCGCAGCACTCGACAGCGGAAGCACAAAGAGTGCCGCTGCCATGAGAGCGGTTTTCAGAATATTTTCCGGATTAATGCGGGGCATCTGATTCGAGGTTTAGAGTCAGTTGCATCCGTGCAAACAGCCGGTTCAGCTGAGGCTTGCCTGTGTGGCTTCGTTCCGGGCAAGCACGATGTCGTGGTCGACCATAAGTCGTGCGAGCTCGCGGCAGGACGTTCTGGGTTCCCAGCCGAGGACCTCACGGGCCTTCGTGAAATCGCCTAGCAGCATCCGGACTTCGGTCGGCCGGAAATAACGCGGGTCGATCTCCACGTAGTCCTGCCAGTTCAATTCGAGGTGCTCGAACGAGTACGAAAGGAAGTCCCGGATCGTCTGTGTTTCACCGGTTGCCAGAACAAAATCGTCAGGCTCATCATGTTGAAGCATCATCCACATGCCTTCAACATAGTCCTTCGCATAACCCCAGTCGCGCTGTGCGTCGAGGTTGCCGAGGTAGACTTTTTCCTGAAGCCCGAGTTTGATTCGAGTTGCTGCGCGGGTAATTTTCCGGGTGACGAATGTCTCGCCACGCCTTGGAGACTCATGGTTGAAGAGTATGCCGTTAGTCGCGAACAGATCGTAAGCCTGGCGATAGTTGACAGTCTGGTGGTACGCGTAGACTTTCGCACACGCGTAAGGACTTTGCGGGCGGAACGGAGTGGCTTCGCTTTGCGGAACCTCTAGTACGTCTCCGAACATCTCGGACGACGACGCCTGATAGACACGCGTCTCCTTGGACTTGTTCAGCTGTCTCGCTGCCTCCAGAACATTCAGGGCTCCGATGCCTGTGACCTGAGCCGTATAGGCAGGGGAGTCGAACGAGACGCGGACATGACTCTGGGCGCCGAGGTTGTAGATTTCGTCAGGCTGTATATCCAGGACCAGGTTTGTCAGATTCTGACCATCAGTCAGGTCTCCATAGTGCAGGAAAAGCCGCGCGTCGGCTTCGTGCGGATCCTTGTAGATGTGATCAATACGGTCGGTGTTGAACGTGCTGCTCCGGCGGACGATTCCATGAACCTCATAACCTTTTTCCAGCAGCAGTTCTGCCAGATAGGATCCGTCCTGGCCGGTTATACCTGTGATCAGAGCTTTCTTTGTCATTTCAATTCCAGATGTTGACGTTTCACGAGTTCAGTCTATCGCGATGCGTCGTTTTCATCGAGCGTCTTCAGACGCTTCGGAGCGTATTTGCCTCTGATTCGCGAAGGAAGTCAGCATAAGTCCGCTCGATTCCGTCTCTTAAGCTGATAGCAGGCGACCAACCGGTGGATTGAATCAGCGAAATGTCGGTCCGTTTGACCGGTGTGCCGTCGGGCCTGGAAGTATCCTGCACAATGGTACCTGAATAGCCGGTGACTTCCGCGACGATATCCGCCAGCTCCCGGATGGTAATGTCAGATCCGGTTCCGACGTTGACCAGATCAGGGGGGTTATCAAGCTGAAGCAGATGCAGCAGTCCTTCGGCAAGGTCATCAACATGCAGGAACTCGCGACGAGGCGTCCCGGTTCCCCACAGCACTACCTCTTCTGCACCACTCAGTTTTGCCTCGTGGAATCTTCGAATAAGCGCCGGTAGCACGTGTGAGTTTTCGGGATGGTAGTTGTCACCGGGGCCATACAGATTGGTCGGCATTGCGCTGTGAAATGTGACGCCATACTGATTTCGGTAGTGGCGGCACATTTCAAGGCCGGCGATTTTCGCCAGCGCGTAGGCTTCGTTTGTTTTTTCAAGTGGCCCCGTCAACAGCGCATCTTCAAGCATCGGCTGCTCGGCGAGTCGCGGGTAGATGCACGTGCTTCCCAGGAACAGGAATCGTTCGGCATTACATTTCCACGCGGCATGAATTGCGTTCGCCGCCATCACGAGGTTGTCGTGAATGAACTCGGCCGGGTAGGTATCGTTTGCATGTATGCCGCCTACCTTTGCTGCAGCGAAAATCACCGTTGCCGGTCGGTGCTGCTCGAAAAATCCGTTCACGGCGGCCTGGTTACAAAGGTCCAGCTCACTCCGGTCACGTGTGAGGATCTGATCAAACCCGCGTCTAGTCAATGCGCGCAGGACAGCTGATCCAACCATTCCGCGGTGGCCGGCGACGTAGTTTGATCTGTTGAAGAGATCTGACATTGATTGTTTTTCCAACCTGCCCCGGAGGAAGCTGACACCGGAGCCCGGGTCAGCGCGCACTCCGTTCCCGTCGGTGGCACACCGATGAAAAAAGCACGGCAGATTCAGCACTTATGTTGTCGTCGCCGTGGTCATCCACGGTCCCGCAACATCAGTAATTCGACAAAAAAAACCAGGCACCCGCGCTCCATAGGGGACAAAGGTGACTGGCTTCTTCCACCGCATCACGAATGCGGCCACTCATTGGCCGTCAAATACGATCCGTTCCATCCAGATTAACATTACGTGGCAGTATGGGACATGCCTAAACAAATGCTCCTGCGGGCATTGGAAGAGAATCCGGGGTTCACCAACGATGGCTCCGGTTCTCAGGGCTGTCCGGATAATTCCGGGTAGTGGGGATAAATGCGTTCTAGTGGCATGTCGTGCGGAACAAAAAAAGCCCGGCTGGGTGAAGCCGGGCCTCTCTTTGTTTTCCAGACTCAATGTCCGTCCACGTTTTCCAGACTCAATGTCCGTCCAGACTCAATCAGACATTCGAAATCCAGTCGTCCAGCGAAGCAGTATCTGACTCATCGCTGGCGAACATATCTTCAAAGTCGATATCCAGTTCAATTTCGTTGAGTATCGAACCGGTCAGCTGTGCACGCGTGGAACTCAATCCGGACTCAGTTGTGCCGGTCGGACCGGCAAGCTCAACGTTGTCACGGCCGAATTCGAGAACAGTCTGGTTGTTTATCAGCGACAACTGAACAGGCTCTTCAGGAGCAGGATTGCTACCTGCCGGGAAGACCGGATGGGAAGGCAGGCTTCGTCCAAATGGTCGGGGAGAAGCACTGGTTCCCGGGATCAGCCCCGGCTCGAGAGCGAAGTAGCCGATGTTCTCTGCCAGGTGGGTCACCTCGCTGTCCTGCGACTTTTCTTCCTGAACGAAGATCGTCGCCGAAGCCGTACTGACCGATTGCAATCGTGTTGCGGCAGGATCGCTGCCGGCGAACGTCTGCTGATTGCCCAGGAATACCGGAGTGGAAGTGAAGGCTTGCGTGAAACTCTGCAAGTGGTTGGCGTCAGTTACGACCTGGCCGGTTACGTTGGCCTCATACACAAGCCCGCCGGTTGAGCCGTTGCCCAACTCAATCGCAATCCACCCGATCTCCTCGAAGGTATGGTTTCCGTCTTTGCCTTCTTCCTCCTGAAGGCGAACATCGAATCCGGTCGCGGAAACGTTGTCGTGACGTGTCACGACAATATCGGCACCGTTATCAGTGACGTTGCGCGACAGGACAACCGGCGCGGAGAAGAACGAAGAGCTGTAATTGACTGTCTGCCAGTTGTGGTCAATCGTCGCGTTGCCTGCTTCGATCAACGTTCCGTTAGGCAATTGATATCGACCGGCTTCCATTACAACGTAGCCGATGGATTCACCGAACATGTGGTTGCCGTCGAGATAGTTCCACTCCGCTACGCGGATTTCAAAGCTGTTGGACGTAACGTTTCGCACCCACGGTACTGATGGATCAAGACCGTTGTTGGTGACCGGTCCGGTAACGACAACCGGATTTGCATACGACTGGGACAGGGTTACCGTCTGCCAGGTGTCAGTGACGCCTGTCGCGACCCCTGCCTCACCCGGATCAGTCGCCGGTGCGACAATTTCAAGATTGCCGACACCCAGCGCGATGTAACCGACAACTTCCGTCGTGTGACTGACTTCGCTGTCCGCCGATTGCTCCTCTTCAACAAAGATGACTGCATCGGCGGCGTTGATTTGCCTGCTTCGAATGGTGGATGGGTCCGCCCCGTCGTAGGTTTGCATCTGAGCAATCAATGCAGGTGCTGTTCCGAAGTTCGTTCCGTAACTCAGCGTGAAATTGCTGTGCGTGACTGAATCACCCGTCAGCCCTGCTGTGTAGGTGACCCCTGCCGAACCACTGGCTTGATCAATGGCAATCCAGTCAACGTTTTCAGTTGCAACAATCTGGTTACCCGCTTCCTGCTCCTGAAGTCTGACATCAAACGATGTTGTCGAAACATTCATCTGCCGTGTGGTTGCAGATTCTGTCCCGTTGGCAGTTGTTCGTTGAGAAACAACGACCGGAGTGTTTGAGAAAGACGATCCGAAGTTGATAGTTGACCACGCCTCGTCGACGTTCTGGTGTCCGGCCCGGATGACCGTTCCATCAGCCAGAGTGTGTGTTCCAGCTTCGACGACGATGTAGGAGAAGTCCTCCGCTGCACCGTGGATGCCGTCGTGATAGTCCCACTCGTCTACCGCAACATTGAAGCCGGTGGTGGTTACGTTGGTCACGAGTGTCGTGAACTGATTTCCACCATTGAAGGTCGCGGGACCGATCACAACCACCGGATCAGTGTAGGTGTTATTGAAGTTGATCGTTTGAGCAACGTCAGTCAATGCGGTGATGAACCCGGTTTCCCCGATAGTTCCACCCATTGGAGGATCAACCGTTGTGACGGTGATATCAGCTTCGTTGATGTCAAAGAAGATGTTGCCCGAACCTTTGATCTTGATTCGGCCGGTCGACGTATCCACATTCGGCACAATGATGTCGTGCGAGCCGTCGTTTGGAACGCCCTCGGCAATCACGATGTCGTAATTGAACCGGTCAAGCGAGAAATAGATGTCAACGTTGGCCGTGTTGATTCCATTGCCTGTGGTGCCTGCGACGTTCCATGTGACTGTCTCGGTTTCAAGACCGGTCCACGAAGTCGAACTGCTCTGGCTGGTCACGTCAAAACCGCTTCCGGAGTTGACGACCTGAACGCTCATGTCGTCGCTGACAACACCACCACCACCGGCGTTGTTGTCCCGCAGAACAACGCGGAAGTCCATATTGTTCCAGTTGGTGGTCGGATACTGCTCACCGATCACAGTGTTGCCGTTGATGATGTTCTGCATTCGCGGGAAGACGCGAGTTGGATCGGAAGTCGGCAGCCACGAACGGAAGATCGGGCTGCTGCCGTTGTCTGAAGCGTTTACGTCGCGCTGTGGTCCAAGGTCACGCTGTTCCCAGCTGTAGGTGAGTGAACTGTTGCCATCTGGATCCGATCCAATCGCCGTAAGTTCGAATGGAGTCTGGTCTGGAATGACAAAGTTGCCACCCGCATCGACTGTAGGAATGTTGTTTCCAGTGCTGGTCACGGTCGCGGCTGCATTTCCGCTGCCCGTTGTAACCTCAGTTCTGATTTGATCGATGCTTGCGGAATGGAACATCGCATCGGAGTTGTTCTGCAGATTGTCGTTTCCACAGATTCCTGCATAGGCCTGGATGGTGGAGCCACTACCGGGTTCGAAAGCAGTGCTGCCCGTCCGGTTTCCACCAGCGCAACTGCCGCTGTCACCGTTGAACGTATGAGTACCACCGTACTGATGCCCCATTTCATGAGCGACAAAGTCAACATAGAACGGATCACCGATTGGAGACGGCAGTCCAGTGACGCCTTGAGCCTTCGAACCCGTCTGACCGATCACGCCGAGTGCCGCGATTCCGCCACCGCCGGTGCTGAAGACATGACCGATGTCGTAGTTTGCATTGCCGATCACCGAGTCGAGGTTCGACTGGTTCTGGCTCAGCATCGCAAAGCCATTGTTGTTGGAATAAGGATCCGTACCGCCGTTGGTGTAGACGATCGAGCTGTTGTTGCCGATCAGGACCATACGAACCGCAACTTCTGTCTCGTAGATTCCTGTGACCCGGTTGAGGGCAGTCACGATCGCGGATTGGCCGGCTGCAACAGTTCCGCCATGGAACTGTGTGTATTCTCCGGTTGCCGCGATGGCGGTGTCATAAGTTCGAAGCGTGTCACCGTAAGGGGCTGCGTTTTCAGGACCTTGTCCGGGATCCACAGGATCTTCAACGCCTGTTCCGGGTTCGTCACCACCATTACGGGCATGTGTGTTGCCGTCTGATTGTGTTGACGAGCAACCTTCGCAGTTGCAGTCCGAGTCGTGGTCTTCTGAGTTGCTGGCGACCAGCTCCTCGCCTACCGTCTGGTAGTTGGCGCTGTCGGCACGAGCTGAAACACAGTCAGTGCAGTTGCAATCCGACGGGTGATCTTCCGCTGCGTGATCGGGAATACCGTCTCCGTCATGGTCATGCGCGACCGCTGTGTTCAGTAGAAGTACGTCAGTCTGATCATGACTGTGTGTGTGGTCATATGAATGATCGTGGGAATGATCGTGGGAATGATCGTGACTGTGTGAGTGAGAATGTCCGCCATGACTGTGCAAGTGCGCGCCGGCAGGACTTACACGGGGGTTAGGAACCGGAACCGTATATACCGGTCGGGAATCTTCGACACTGGTGTTACGGACTCCATCCTCATAAACGATCTCACCGTCTTCCAGCAGTGCTTCGTAGAACGCAGCCGCATTGTCGGGATTGTGAATCGCATCCGATGCGTAGTACGACATGTACAGGTCAGTCTCAAGGTGGTAGTACGGATCGACATAGTAGCGACCACCGGGCGCAAGTACCTGAGCATGGAATCCTTGAACGGTGTAGTCCAGTCGGATCGTTGCCGTCGGGTCATCGATGCCTTGACCGCGATACGTGTTGATCTCAGGGAACTGTGCAGCAAGTTCAGGAGCCATCACAGGCGCCTCGACAACGGCGAAGCGGTCAAAGCCACCTTCAGGATTCGGTACGGTCAGAACGACAGGGTTATCGGCTGCAGCAGTGAACTCCAGCGGCGCCTGGTCAAGCGTGTTGAGCAGTTGTTGTTCCTGCGCATCAAACAGGCTGTAGTTCGTCGCCTGAATGTAGTTGGTTCCGCTATAGTCGTTTACAGCCGACGGCTCGAGATGGTTCCAGACTCCGTCCGCGGAGACAGCAAGAATGTCGGCGGCAAGCAGCTGGCGGTTTTCAAGCTGCTGATAGTTGAATTCATCGTGGTAACGATTGAGCTGTGAACGAATACGTCCGGTGTTGTTGGCGGATAGCCGGGAGATAAAGCGAAACATCGAAACCTCGTCGTGTTCTGTGATACGGTGGGCCGCCGCGCGAGCAACTCTGTTCCTTCAGTGCCAGCGCCGAATTAGCCCGCTTGGGAGGGGGGAATGCGGACGTCAAATTCAAATAATTCTTTGAAAATAGCACTGTAGAGGATAATCAGAGGGCCATTTTCAGTCAACGAAACCTGCCGGTCAGGCCGTTCGTTTCAGGCTTGTTTCAGGGGACTGTCGTTATTGCAGAGATTCCGACAGTGCTTATGTGTTCAAACCAGCCGGTCGACGACGGATTTCATGAACCGGGGATCACGTTTACACGTGACAGACAGCCGGCTCAAAGGGGCTCCAGAACGCCTTCATCCAGTTCCATCGAGACGCCCTGCTCCAGAAAATGGAGTGCCAGCAGCAACCTCGTTTTTCCTTCCCTACGAATGACAACACCTTCGTAGCCGGCAAAAGGGCCGGTGCGTACTCGAACACGGTTACCCGTTTCAAGTCTGGCTTCCGGCGTCAACGCGACTCCGGCATCGATGACTGAATGAATCTGTCGCAGGTCAGTCACCAGCTGCGTTCGATTCGGGACCTCATTGCATTGAGAGATGCAGTTGGTCGTCATCGCCTGATAACGTCCGTCCTCATCCGCAAGCATGAATATGTAATTCGGGAACAGCGGAACATAGGAGGTTCTAAGTCTACCATTGGGAGAACGGTAGCGTTTGGGAATAACCGGACCGTAATGCGCGACCTTCAGTGAAGCAAGTTTGCGCATCAGGTCCTTCTCGCGACGGGAGATGGTATAGATGCACCACCATGTTAGTGCGTCACTACCAAGGAGCTCATCATCGGTGAGCAGGTTGGCAGGATAGATATCGTCTTCGCGCTTGAGGATCGGCATGCAAAGAATCTAACAGAAGTCATACATTCTTCACACGCTGGTTTCGCGGCGAGGATTTCAAAGCAGCGAAAATGCCTGACGAGGAATGGGCAGAGATCGCACTCCGTCCTGTAAGACGGAATCCGGCGGGGGTCGAACCCGCAAAGCCATGTACTCCGCGCCTGCAGTCAAGCTGTATTAAAAACTGACGAAGTTGTATGTCAGATATTCCTTTGTGTGTCTGCCATTTCCACCACAGTGCTATCGCAGCAACTGCAAAAACACTGGCGGGATTCGAACCCGCAAGATCTCTCGATCGCAAAGTCGGATGTAATCCAACAAGTCAGTCAGCGATTGTATAGAAGGCTGTTGCAGCAATAGGTTCGCAGAAAACTTGCTCTGCGAAGGTTTAGTGCGGGATCGACACTGCGGGAACCGGTGCCATTGTCCATATGAAAGTCCGCGGCAAAAATGACGGGATATTGACTCCAACCCAAGTGATGCGATGCGACTTTTCGAAGGCACTGAGTTTTTTCAACCACAGCATTGTGAGCGATGTGGCGATCTGGAAGACGATTGTCAGTGTCCACCCCTGCCGGAACCGAAAGTTCTGGTTGATCCCGAAAAACAGACAGCTCGCGTCGCCATCGAGAAAAGAAAGAAAGGCAAAGTCGTGACGGTCGTTCGTGGCCTTGCTGAAAAGGATAACGACCTGTCGCATCTGCTGACCCGCCTCAAGAACCATTGCGGTGCCGGAGGCGCTGTCAAAGAAGACACCATTGAGATTCAAGGCAAGCATCTCGATCGCGTCGAAGCTTTTCTAAAGCAATGCGGATACCGGACCAGGACCTGACTATTTCTTCAACGGCTTTCTGCTCTTCAAGCGATCAACACGGACTCCCGCCATTCTCAACGCGCACAGCCACATAGAAACAGGCAACGATACACCGATACAGATAAGAAATATCATTGCGAAGACATCCTCAGGTACCGGCCCGTCGCCTGTGATCATCACGATAATTACAAGGACGATCGAAATCGCAAATGTGGCAGCGAATGTCAGCGCCACGAATGCCGTGATAAAAAGTGCCGGAATCGAATCTCTCCGGAAACTACTTTCTTCAGCCCCAAGCGCCAGAGAGAACGCGGGGAAGAACACCATCAACGTCGCCAGCGCGTAAACTCCCCACGCAATTCCCAGGGCCGCGTAACCCGGAACTTCACCCGCAGGCGGAAGAACAGCGATGGCGAGTCCGACCATCGCGGTAATCACCATGATGTCACTGATCGAAACCTGATTGCCGGACACCCCGATACCGTTTGATGTTAAGGGTCTCGTCACAGACTGGCCGCGAAAGAACTTTGCGGAGGCCATAGTGGCGGCAACTGCCAACACGGCAAGTGGCGAGCCACGGGCTGTCCTGGCCGATGAGTCAAAGGCCGACTCACCGAAAGCGATCGAGTACCCGAACAGCAATGCTCCACAAAGTATCGCTGACCATGACGCGACGACAAGGAAGCGGAACATCAGGCTGCCCGCGCCGTAGACAAGCCAGGATCCAACGATGATCGGCTGAGCGGCAACAATTCCCCCGATCACCAGCGTCAACATGCCCGATGGCTCCGGTGGCGGCGAACTCCCGACTGCGATTCTGCCGTGCACCAGATTGATCGCTGCGAGCAAGCCGATTAAGGAGTACATGGGAATCAGCAGTTTCATACCAGCCGGCTTCGCCTCTGCTGATTTAATCTCGTGCTTTTCCACTGACCACTGCCCGTGACTTTGAATGCTGAAGGAATATGTATCTTGTAGAGTAGCCTGTTAAACATACAGGTTGCCGGCCATTGCGTCGAAGAACAACCAGAACAAAAATGGCATCTCAAGACCATTAAAAGTATGAGGGCGCTATGCAACTCCGATTGAATATCTTCCTGTCCGTATCACTGGCGATGTTTGCTGCACATCTGCCGTCGACTTTTGCTCAGGACTCAGAGCAATGGACACGTTTCCGTGGTGACGCAGGAACCGGGATCGCCGAATCTGCCCCGCCGACGGAATGGAACGAATCAGACAACTTCAAGTGGAAAACGGATCTTCCCGGTCAGGGATGGTCGTCTCCGGTCTACGCAAACGGACTGGTCTGGATGACCTCAGCCATTATCCAGGAGGCCTCACAGGAGGAGATTGACCGGCGGCTGAGCGGTGACCGGCTGGCTGGAATCAAAACTCTGGCTGCCTCGGTCGAATTCCACGCTCTCTGCGTCAATCTGGAAACAGGCGAACTGCTGCATGACATAACACTTGGAAGCACTGACGAAGTGCAGCCGATCAACCCGATGAACTCGTATGCTTCGCCGACTCCAGTCATCTCTGGTGACCGTGTCGTCTGTCATTTCGGAAACTATGGAACATGGTGTCTGGACGCCGCCAGCGGTGAAGAACTGTGGAAGCAGGAGTTCATCGTTGACCACAGTGTCGGACCCGGAAGCTCTCCGATTGTTTCAGGAGACAACGTGGTGCTGGTCTGTGACGGTATGGATCAGCAGTACATCGCAGCCGTAGATCTTTCGACCGGCGAGCCGAAATGGAAAACAGAACGTCCACCGATTCGAGCTGGTGACGGTGAACAGCGCAAGGCCTACTGCACACCGTTGATCGCGGAGATTGACGGGCGAAGCCAGCTCGTCGTTACCGGGGCGCAATGGATCTGCGGCTACGATCCGCAAAACGGTGAAGAACTCTGGCGACTCGATCACGGCAACGGTTTTTCCATCACGCCGATGCCCGTACTTGTTGAAGAACTTGTGATCTTCGCTACCGGCTATGGAGACGGCCGTGTCGTGGCAGTGGATCCCGGTGAAGGGGAACTTCCTGACTCGGCTGTAGCGTGGAAGTCGCCGAATGCTCCGTCGATGCCATCTTTCATTTCAAATGACGGGGCTGTCTTTGCTGTCACTGATCGAGGCGTGCTGGTTGCGATCGATGCTGAGACAGGTGAAGAGATTTCGAAGAAGAGAATGATCAGCAATGTTTCGTCGTCACCGCTTCTTGCCGGTGGCAATCTCTACATCGGAAACAGAGATGGTGAGATGGTCGTTGTCAGTTGTGACCCGGAGATGGAGGTGCTGAGCAAGTTCGACTTCGGCTCACCTGTGTATGCGAGCCCTTGCGTTATCGGCAATGACCTTCTGATACGGACTGCCGATTCTCTAATTCGCATTACTGAATAGTGTCGCCCTGACATTAAAGACATTTCCGGCATGCTCAAATTAACGCCCCGCGCAGAACTTGCGCGGGGTGTTTCGCTTTTTGGCCCGTCCCGTCGAGGATCTGGTGGCGACAGCTTGTGCCTGCCGCGGCGACAATTTCATTTTCAGGAATTCCGCGGACTCGTGGAAACAGAATCAGTTCACCGATCTGCATCGATAGATTGTAATGCTCGTTTTCATATCCGAATGAGCCCGCCATTCCACAGCATCCTGACGGTATGAGTTTGACGAAGTAGTTCTCCGGCAGTTGCAGCATTCTCACGGTGTCTGCCGGTGATGCGAGTGCCTTCTGGTGGCAGTGGTTGTGCAGGTGAACCGTTTGTGGCTCATCGTGAAATTTCGAGCGGTCGATCAGGCTGGCTCTTTCCGGCGAGGTGAAAAACTCGTCAAGAAGAAACGAACGTTCGGCGAGCCGCCGTGCCGGCTCTCGAAGGCTATCGCCCACCAGATCAGGATACTCGTCTCTAAGCGTCAGAAGTGCTGAAGGCTCAATGCCGACCAGTGGTCTGTCGTCGAGGCTTAGTTGTTGCACATTTCCCTGCGCGACTTTTCTGGCACGGCGCAACATGCCTGACGAAATCAACGCGCGACCACTTTCGATATGATCGGGAATCTCAACCGCCCACCCGAGCGCTTCTAGCAGTTCGATGGCCGCGATACCGGCGTCAACATCGAAGTGGTTCGTGAACTCATCACAGAAAAAGTTGACAGAGCCGTTGTCGCCGGCACGTTGATGAGGTGAGTGTTCTGCGTGCCAGCGACGTAAAGTCCGCGAAGCGATACATGGCAAAGAACGTTGTCGGTGTATTCCGGCAAACTGTTTGAGCCAACTGCCGGTGATTCCTGTAGCAAGCCAGTTAGAAAGCGCTGGAAATACGGCTGCGCTGTTCAGCAGGCGACCGACGTTGCCTTTAATGCGAGTCCGGATTGGAATCCCGTACATCTCATGGCGTCCATTCTGAAACTCCGCTTTCATACGCGACATGTCGATGTTTGACGGACATTCAGACTTGCATGCCTTGCAGGAAAGACAAAGATCGAGCACGGCCTCAACGTCGGCGTCGTCAAACGGCCGAAGGGAGTTAGCCGGATCGGTCAATGATTGACGCAGCAGGTTTGCACGCGCACGCGTGGAATCTTTCTCGTCCCGCGTCGCCATAAAGCTGGGACACATCGTGCCGCCTGAGAGATGCGTCTTTCTGCACTCTCCCGTCCCGTTACACATTTCTGTCGCGCGTAGCAGCCCGCCGGTTGAATCAAAATTAAACACAGTGGGTATGTTTGATTTGCCCTGCTCTGCCTCGAATCTCCAGTCGCTGGTCATCGCGACAGCGTCAACGATTTTGCCTAGATTGAAAATGTTGTCCGGATCGAAAAGGCGTTTGACGTGTTCAAACATCGAATAGACTTCCGGCCCGACGAATTCGCGGATCAACTGGCTGCGGACTCGACCGTCGCCATGTTCGCCGCTGAGCGAGCCTTTTTTCGATCTGACGAGCGACGCTGCAAATCGTGCGATCGCTTCGAAGGTCTTTTTCGACTCATCCGATTTGAGGTTGAACACAGGGCGGATATGAATCAATCCTGCTCCGGCATGTGCATAGTTCACACATTCAGTGTCAAAGTTGTTTTGAATGTGCTGGTTGATTTGACGTATGTAGTCAGGAAGTTCCTCCAGCGGCACCGCGCTGTCTTCGATGACGGTGACCGGTTTTTCGTCACCGGGGACGTTGTAAAGAACGCCGAGTCCCGCTTTTCGCAGCGACCAGATTTTCGAACAGTTTTCTTCCGTCAAAACGGGGTAGCTGTATCCGGAGTTCTCCCGCTTTAAAGATTCGATCAATGACGATGTTCGTCCGGATAGTTCGTCCTGGCTGTTGCCTCGATAGCCAACAACAAGAATCGCCGCAGGTGCTCCGTCAAGAAAGTCGATGTTCGAGCTCTGAGCCGTATTGCGTGCTGCAGCCTCAAGAATGAAGCGATCAATCAGTTCACAAGTCGATGGCGCAGTTGCCATCACCGACTTGACGGCACTCATCGCTCGGTTCACATCGTTGAAGTGAACACAGACAAGCGCCTCGCAGGGAGGTGGGAGCGGCTGGCAACGCAGTTTGATTTCAGTAGCGAAAAAGAGCGTGCCTTCACTCCCGCACAGCAGGTTGCACATGTTGAACAGCTTTTCGCTCTCGCCGAATACGCTGCAGTCCATCAGGCTGTCCAGAGCATAGCCGGTGTTGCGGCGGTGGATTGAAGGATCTGGAAAGCTGTTGCGAATGGACTCTCTGGCCGATTCCGGAGAAAGCAGTTCATGTACGCCTTTTGCGATACGCGAATGAAGAGAGTCGCCCGCGAAAAGTTGCTGGAATGATGACGGATCCTGCGGACCGAACGTCACCTCACTACCGTCACTCAACAGTCCGGTGACCTGTAGAACGTGATCCCGCGTGACACCGTAAACGATTGAGTTGGCACCAGCGGAGTTGTTGCCGAACATTCCTCCGATCGTAGCGCGATTGGATGTGGAAGTTTCCGGACCGAAGAACAGCCCGTGTCCGGCGAGCGAGAGATTGAGTTCGTCGCGAATGATGCCGGACTGAACCATGACGGTTGCAGATTCCGGATCGATTTCGATGATCGAGTTCATGTAGCGCGATACGTCAACGACAATGCCTTCGCCAACGGTCTGGCCGGCGAGCGATGTCCCTCCAGCGCGTGGAATCAGACTGGTTTTGTGCCGCGTCGCAAAATGAATGAGGCGCCGGATATCAGAAACCGTACGCGGGAAAGCAACGAGTGCTGGCGTCTTCTGATACACCGACGCATCGGTCGCGTAGATCCTGCGCGTCAGGCCGTCGTCGTGAATCTCTCCATCGAATCCCGCGCAAAGTTGCTGTACGGATTGTGGGGAGATTTCGGGCATTGGATTCGGGCGTTTGCAGACTGCCTGCAGCTCGTTTGGCTTCCAAGTACTTACTGCAGGAACACCGTAACTTCCGACTGAACGTTCTCTTCCTGAGGAGGAAGCGGTGAGAGCGTTACTTGACCCGGAATGTCGCGTCCGATCCTTACCGCGTGCATTTCCGCTGAATAAACGGGCAGTCGAACGGAGGCTTCACGGCTGCGGAATGTGTAGAGCACTTCGCCGTCGGAAAGCCTGACGACTTGCACAACCGGCTGTTCACAATTCTGAACCGTGATCGTCGGTAGCCAGGCGACAGGCTCGCGGCCGTCGTTGTCCCTCGAGTTGATCGTGATCGGCCAGCCGTCGTACTGCGCGTCATCGCTGGAAACATCTTCGGTAAAACGGGGCCAGCACTCGAAAGTGACCTCACCGGTTTTCTTGTTGAACCGGGCAACTCCAAAACCGTCTCCGCGCTGCCGTTCATCCTGCCGGTTCGGCGGATTGGCATAGGCCATCATGTTGATCCGGTTGCCGAGTCCATCCAGAAAATCGCCGGTCCAGGGTAGCGGACTGCCTTCAACTGCGTTCGGTCCGGCTTGTTCATCTTCGGGATGCCACCAGCGGCCGTAGATCGTGTTCACAATTGCCGGGCTGGTAAACGCGTACGGCCCGTCACGATGGCTTTCGATGCCGTGTTTCACAACGACGGCGAGATGTTGATCTCCGCACAAATGTGTCGCTCGCGCGCGTCGGATTTCCGTGAGAGCTCGATTGCGTCCCGTCTGAGGCCACGCGTTCGAATCGAGGTCGGCCAGTAGCCGGTTGTCTTCGCTGCCGTGAAGATGGACGGCACCGCAGAACGCAGTCTGACTGAGCACGACTTTCATCTGTGCGCCGGTCCAGTCCTGCGACCAGTTGTTAAGGAACGCCAGTTGCCGGTCGCCCAGCAGTTTCAATCCTTCAAGATCAACAGCACTGCGATCGTAGGAGGGGTCATTGATATGGTCCGGTCGCGGTCCCATTTCGGGAATCTTACCTTCAGGGCCGCTTTTAAATTTACGGTCTTCGACGATTGCGAAATCGACTCCACCAATTCGAAGGCGAGTGTAATAGACGGTGATGTCCCTCTCGACCGGTGTCGGATCGTAGGCGTCCGGTAGATGCCACGTCTGACATCGCTGAACCATGTTCACAAATCGAGGATCGTAAAAATAACCTCCGCTGGGCCCCTGGGGGTTGGTTGCTTCGATTCCGTTCTCGCCCCAGATGTTGGCCTGGCCCACATCATGGTCATCGGGAATGGTGACAACCGGGCGGTCACGAAGGATGTCACGGAACTGCATTCCGAATTCGAGCCAGCCGTAAGTGTGCTCCTTGTGATGATACGACTGATCGCCGGCGAAGAACAAAAAGTCCGGGTCGATCTGCTTCAGGTTTTCGACAATCGTCGCACGAGGTCCGGGCGTGCGTTTACTGTTGCAGGAAAGGTTGCCGACGACGATGACATCTTTGTCGATCGGGTTTTTCCGGATCAGCCCTTCGAACATTGCTTCTTCACCATGCCGGACCCGGTAGCGAACATCACGGGATGAATCCCACGGTTCGATTCGAAAGTGAGCACTCCAGCCGGGAAAGACGACTTGCTCGCGAGCGACTTCTACAAATTCGCCGTCCTGTTCAAGCTCCAGCCGCACTTCCATCGCTTCACCCGGCTTCAGCGGAAACAGCTGTGCTGACATCTTCAGAACGCAATCTGAACTGTCACCGTAGGAATTGATGTCATGGGTATAGACCGCGAACGCGACAACTTCATTGCGCGGCACATCGAGGCTCATACTGAAGTTGTTGTTGACCGGTTTGGTCCACCACTCCCCGCGGGCTCGGCTGTCCAGTTCGTTGAATCTCTCGCCGAAAGGCATCTCGGTTTCCTGAGCCGCTGCATGGGCACAGAAGACGGCAAACAAAATCAGGAAGATGGTCGGGCAGTATTTCATCAGGAGTTTGATGGGTAAGGTTTTTGAAGTGACTGCGAAATTAGTGACTGCGAAATTAGTGATTGCGAAATTGTTGCGTAGTCCAACGCCTGATGCAAACAACCACTGAAAACAAAGAAGGCAAGGAAGAAGTACAATTGATCGCGATATTCCGTGACTACTTGTTCTCTGTTATCGCTGGGACTTCCGTGTATTCAGTGTCTTCCATGGTGATCACCCTGCCTGAAACCCGGCCGCCTGAAGTTGCCTCAGAATCTCTCCCATGGGAATGTGGCTGCAACAGCCGAACCCGTCATGTCGAGTGAGCTTTGCACGGGACAGCCCCGGCGAGGTTATTCCGCAAAGAAATCGCGCGGTTGTTCGTGCACAAGGCATCGCGTCATGATGAGCCGATGAAAGTTCGATTGCCAGTTGCATCACTTCAGGTGACATGTGTTCGGGCTCTGATTCCGAAACCTCGATCGGACCCTCGCCAATGCAAGACGAACATTCGCCACAGGTCTGATCGAGCGGCTGTCCGAAATGAGATGACAACTGAGCCGCCTGGCAGCTGGAGGCCGTTGCAAGATCGAAGATCTGATCGATCCGGGAAAGCTCCGCCTGTTCACGAGCGATACTCTGGTCTGATAAACGATCGACCAGTTCGCGTGGCGAATCGAACTGTTTGAGTTTTCGATATCCGTGGACGAGCCCGCTGACCTTCAGCTCCATCCACCCCTGCTCGGAGAAATACTCCAGAGCAGCAACGACGCGTTGCCGGTCGCAGGCCAGTCTTTCCATGGCTGCTGGAATATCAATCTCGAACCAGACCCGCTTTTTCTCGCTGCAGGCCAGAAGCCCGGTCGCAAAGTTTTTTCGCTCACCCTCAAAGGCATCAACGATCTGCTTCGAGGGAACCAGTGGCTTGAAGGAGTACGAGTCGTATCGCGGCGATGTTGCAACCAGCCAGCCTTCAAGTTCCAGATAGGTTAGCAGCGTACGCAGGACTGTTGAACGAATGTCGCATTTGTTCGCGACGCGGTAATGGCTGATGTGAAAGTTGTCCGGCTGTGATGCGATCTCACCAATGAACAAAGAGAGAGCTTTGCGCGTCGGCGTGTCGCCGTAAACGAAATTCTCAAGCGCGATCCGGTCAGCAGGATTCAGCAGCATTTCACATCGTGATACCAGTCCGTCCCGCCCTGCTCTTCCGATCTCCTGAGCATAGTTCTCAAGAGACTTGGGCGGATTGAAGTGGTAGACGTAGCGGATGTCGGATTTGTCGATGCCCATTCCAAACGCGATTGTGGCGACGATGACTGCGGCCGGCTCGTCCATGAACCACTGCTGAATCTCGTTTCGTTTCTCTGCGTCCAATCCGGCGTGGTACGCGCGTGCGTTTATTCCCGCACCGGCGCAAGCATCTGCGACGGTCTCGGCTGTTTTTTGCAAGGTCACGTAAACAATCGCCGGGCCCGGTTCATTGGTTGCCAGCCGATTTTTCAGCTCGTCCAGCTGATTGTCCTCGGACACGATCGCTGAGCGTAGATGAAGGTTCGGTCGAAAAAACGGAGTGCAGATAGCATCGTCCGGATCGATATCAAATGCCGCGCGGATATCCTGTTGAACCGCCGGAGTTGCCGTTGCCGTCAACGCCAGCACCGGTGGAAAGCCGATCTGCTCGACCAGCGGTGCCATCTTCAGATAGTCAGGCCGGAAATTATGGCCCCACTGCGAGATGCAATGTGCCTCATCGATGGCGAACAGTGAGATCGGCAGCTGTTCCAGGGTGACACGGAACCGTTCGTTGAACATCCTTTCGGGCGCGACGTACAGCAGCTTTGCCTCGCCGTTTTTGACCTGCTCCATCGCGGCTTGGTATTCGTCTCGTGACAAAGTCGAGTCGATCCGGACCGCGGCGATGCCTTTTTCTCGGAGCGAATCGATCTGATCTTTCATCAGGGCGATCAGCGGTGAAACCACCAGCGTTAATCCATCAAACGCCAGTGCGGGTAGCTGGTAACAAAGTGACTTTCCGCCGCCGGTTGGAAATACGGCCAGAGAGGAGCGGCCGGCCAGCAGGCGCGAGATGACGGCCTCCTGCCCCTCCAGAAATTCGTCCCAGCCAAATTGCTTTTTGAGCAGTTCAGCCGGCGTCACCCCGTTTTCCACATCCGTTTCCGTCATTGCATGAATCCGTTTGCACGATCAGACCGAAGACCAGTTTAGGGTAGGATTCACGCATAAGGAATGAGAGAGCTCTGCATCAACCGATTTACAAGCCGAGGTAGTTTTGGCGTTTTCCACACTGATTCTGATTAACCTGGCGATCGCAGTCGGGTTTCTGTTTCTGATCTGGCTGCTGAGCCTGTACGCAAAGGATGCGAGCATCATCGATCCATGCTGGGGATTCGGTTTTGTGATCGTAGCCTGGTCAACGTGGTTGCAGCTGGAAACGCGCAGCCCGCTCGCTACGTTGTTGCTGGTGCTCGTTACGATCTGGGGTCTGCGGCTGACCATCTACCTGCTTTGGCGCAATCATGGTTTCCTGCGCTTCGGGGTGGAGCACAAACACGAAGAGGATCGGCGTTACCGCGCGATGCGGGAAAAACATGGCGAGCGATTCTGGTGGGTCAGCCTGTTCACCGTGTTCATGTTGCAAGCGACCTTGCTCTGGATCATCTCATTGACGGTCCAGGCCGGAATGTACTTTGGCGGTGAGTCAACGATCGGCGTGCTTGCCATCGTTGGAGCCGTCATCTGGTTTGTCGGTTTCTACTTTGAAACCGTCGGTGACTGGCAACTGGCTGTCTTCAAATCCAAACCGGACAGCAAAGGCAAGGTGTTCGATCGCGGGCTCTGGAGATACACCCGCCACCCCAACTACTTTGGGGACTTCTGCGTCTGGTGGGGGCTGTTTCTGGTCGCTGCAACGGCCGGTGTCTGGTGGACGGTCTTTTGCCCGGCTCTGATGTCGTTCTTCCTCGTCAAAGTTTCAGGCGTGGCGATGCTGGAACGGGATATCAGCGACCGCCGGCCAGAGTATCAGGCGTACATCCGGCGAACCAACTCGTTCTTCCCGTGGTGGCCGAAAGCGTCTGCCTGAGTCCTTTGTGGTTGCAACCTACCGGCGTTCGAAGTTCAGTTTCTGACCGCCAATGGTGAAGTTGAAATGATTGCCGTCCAGGAACACGATTGCACCCGAAACATTGTTGTTGTCGGTGTCAGTCATGTCGAGGGTCCCATCAGCAACGGTGTAGTTTCCTGTGATGGATGTCGCGCCATTGACCAGGTCAAATGAGCCGTCAGGACGAAGGTTGATTGTGATTTCGCCGCCGTCGTCCATGGTTGCCGCCCATGAACCGACGTGTCTCGCGGCCGTCCACAGGCTTGTGTCCCAGGAAGGAGCCTGCTCGGTTGCCTGAAAGACCATGATATTGATCGTCTCGGTCAGCTTCTTCTTGGAGATGTTCTCAACCCACATCGAGCTGTACAGAGAAATCAATCGGGTCTCGGGATCGAAGCTGTAGAAGTTCGGTCCGTAGGAACCACTGAAAGCCATCAGCGAAAGCAGTTTGTCAACGTGGTCGCCGGCGTCCAGTGGAACATCGTCCAGTCCGATTTTGATCCAGATGAGGCGCTTGTTGTCGGAGGTGTAGACGAAAACGGGGAACGTGTAGTCTTCGTTTTCGACTTCGATCTTGCAGAAGTCTGCGCTTGGTGTGTCAACAAGATTGAAACCGCCGTCACGCAGGAGGACGGATAGATCGATCGAGGATGCACCGTTTGCCGGTGGCATCGGCTGCAGTTGCCCGCTGTTTCCGCCGAACACATCGTCCAGTTGACCGAAGGCCGTGTGCGGAGCCAGTGCGACAGCCAGCGTTATCATCAAAAGAGAAAAACGATTCATTGTGTTGCCTCTATAGTCAATCAGTCAGTCAATCTAGTTCAGCGTGCTGGTGGGCTATTTTGTTACTGAGAATCCAGTCAAAACACCGGCAGGTCCGACCGACGATCATTTTGCCAGAAAACGGGAGGTCGCGCACAGACTGAAATGCGAAAGACCGATGAGCGTGTGAGAGGATTTGCCGTTCCCCAACGACGAATCGACTCAAACACCGGCAGAAGCCGTCATGTTGAGTCGATTCGAGGTCGCTTGAATTTAGGTGGCGGTCGGTCCATGGCCCAGCCTGGCGATCTGGCATCGCTCGGCCTTCGTCATTGCCTTGACTGTCGCTGGGCCCGGGCCCGCAGGTAATCCCGACGCATGATCAAGGTTTAATGTGTCAAGGTTTACAGCATCAAGGCTTACTAGCTCAAGGTTTGCGGGCGACGCAGAAGTGATACACATCAAAGACCGGGTCGACACATTCTCCTCTTGCCCGACGCAAATAGTCACGAACCGAAATCGTCTCCGTCGTTTTCAGTCCACAGCTGTCGATGAATTCACCCGGTTTGTCACTTCCGAAGATGAACGACTCTCCCATTTCGTCCATTCGTTCCAGGAACGCACTCACCTCCGGAATTCTGGTCTGACCGTCTACCACGCTACGGTTTACGAGATCCACCCAGAGCCTCGAGTCGGGATTGGCCATCAGGCTGCCCAGTGACTCCACCATTTTCCGGTTGTGCCACTCGCCGAAGTACATGGAACATCCTTCGTAGATGAACACCGACGAACGTGATGGATCGAAGGCGCTGGAGCTGTTGAGCAGTTCGGCGACGTCATCCTTGAGAAAGTCGGCTCCGATGCTGACGCGTTTAACGGCGACTGGCGAATCGAGCAGCTCGATAACCCGGTCACGTTCTTCCAGCATTTCCGGCAGATCGAGTTCAATAAACGTAAGGTCCGGCCGGCGAACAGCATGATGGAACGGGCGCATATCGAGTCCGGCACCGACCATGACCACCTGATCCAGGCTATCGATCGAGTCGATCAGTTCGTCGATGTGCCGGGTTCTCGAAAGCACCATGTCCGGCAACTGGGGTAGCGCTTTTTTCAGCCGCGCTGCCAGCATCTGTCCGTGAGGGCCGGCCGCGATGGACGCGTGCGGACAATCGACTCTCCATGTTCTGTCGCGTGGATCCTGCTCCTGAGAACTCCAGTTGATTTTGTGATCGGCACGAATCCCGGCAATCATGCGCGCCGACGCTTTGATCTTCTGATTGAACAGAGCAGATCGCTTTGATGAATCCATCAACTGAATCGTCGGCTGCGCAAAGTATTTCAGTTCGGCTTTGGCAACCGTTTCACCGTTGGATTCAAATTCGATGGGGAGTGCAACGAGTACACGTTTGCCGGAGAAATACCGGCTGACAATCTTTTTAGCTTTGTCTTCCGGAACCCTGCATCTGCCGATCAGATGGCCTGTGCTGGGTTTGATGTACTTCACATCCATTCCTGCCAGCCACAAAGAGGCCGATTCCTCGGGGCCGCAACGATGAATTCCAGACAGCGGAACACCGCGCAGAAGCGTCGTCAGCGCCATTCCTCCGGTGTAGTCCGCAGAAAGGCTGATCAACGCAGCTTGATGGGTTCCATGCTGGTTTGTTGTTTCCGGATTGAGAGGAAGCACTGTTTCGGTGAAACCCGGTTCAACGCGGGTTATATGCCAACGAGTTGATTGAAGAGCCGGAACAGAGTTCCACAACAATCGTGTCATCAATTCAGCGTTTACACGATCACGCAGGTCGTCTTCCCACGTGACAGTTTCAAAAGTTCTGTTCTCAACAATCATTGTCCCACTTCCTGATCAACCCTGTTCTAACGGTCGAAACGAGGATGGAAATATGCGCAGAATCCTCGTAACCGCTGTTCTGCATGCTGTCGTCCCGTTGCGATCCGCATGCCGCAAAGGAAGTCTTACCGGGTTCGAATCCAGCTCAAGCAAAATGACCCGCTTGCCAACGACGATAGGGATAACCCCTGCGCGAAGTTCCGCTCCGGCAAAATAGAAAAGCCTATATTTGTCAGGCTTTGACGGTATTCGAAAGGGTGCCGTTTCGTCCTCGTTGCGCGAGAACTAACGGCAGCGTGAACTCAAAACACATCAACGGCAGCCCAGCTCCATCGTCATCCGAAATGATCCACGGAAAATCAGAGGGAAGATTTCCAGAGATGCCTGCACCGGTCAGCACGGATGACTCGATCAGCAGCGCGTACGTCAAGGCTGCTGTTTCAAATACCGGTTCCGAACCCTCAAACGGAACTACTCATGACGCTGCAACGGTTAGCCGAAGCTGGCCACGTAACAGCTTGCAACCAGAGCAGTTATTCCGGTTCGAAACACAGCTCAAGCAGCTCAAAGCGATTCCCGACGAAGGGATTCAGCATCCAATCCAGCTGACTGTTTCCGGCGACCGGATTGAATGCGAGATTGAGCCGGTGGATGCGAGGCCTCTTGCATCGTTAATTGACGAACTGCCCCCGGAGGAACTCCGAAGCCACTTCTCAACCCGGGATGTGATCTCTCGCGCAATTCAGCTCCTGCTGACGCTGGAGTCTTTGCACAAAGCAGGTTGTATCTGCCGGAACGTCCGTCCCGCGAGACTACTGGTAACCAAGGAACGGTTCGTGCTCGCTTGTCCGGAAGCCATGGATTTTGCCGGCAGGACTTCCACACAGGAAGAAGACGGCCTCGAGTTCGCCCGGTTCGCTTCTCCGGAACTGACTGGTTCGATCCAACATGATGTCGGCCCGACGTCGGACCTCTACTCAACAGGGGTCTTGCTCTACACGCTGCTCGGGGGGCAAACACCATTTGATGGATCGACCGTCGGAGAGATCATATTCGAGCATCTCACCAGCGAACCGGATTTCACATGCTTTGGCGAGCGAGTTCCGGACGTACTGGTTGAGATTCTCCGCCGCATGCTGACTAAAGAGCCGCGCGACCGGTTTCAATCGGCGCGGGCCGCGAGACTTGACCTTGAACGGCTGTCCGCGGAAATCGGTGAAGGAAACGCGAACCCTGATTTCATCGTAGGAAGAGCCGACACCAGAACGACTCTGATTGAGCCATCGATGGTGGGGCGGCGAGACGAGCTGAGCGATCTCGGTCGAAACCTTGACTCTGCTGTGGCCGGTGAAGGTCGCGGTGTCAGCGTGATTTGCCCCAGTGGAATGGGAAAGTCACGTCTAGTCCTCGAATGCATGCGCGAAGCGGCGCGAAAAGGGTTTGCGATCTTTCGCGGTGGAGCCACTCAACAGGCCGGTCAACAGCCGGCGGCTCCCTTACGGGCGATTATCCGTCAACTTGCCCGCAGGACCTCATCCGATGTCGAACTGAAAGACCGGCTGATACCGCTGTTGAGTGAATTCCGCGAAGAAATTGCATCCGGCCTGCCGGAGCTTGCAGAAACACTTGGTTGGGCGGACGGTGACTACGAAGTAGCTGTCGAGTTGACTGCGACACGGGTAACTTCGATGTACTGCCATATTCTTTCAGTCATCGGCAGTGCTGAGCATCCCGCATTGATCTGGATGGACGATTGTCAGTGGCTGGACTCGCGTTCCGCAGGAATTCTTGAGTCGCTGGATTTTACGACGTGTCGTCACACTCTCTTCATATCGACGATGCGACCCGCAGAGGGATCCAGTGATCAATACCTTGAGTCCGTCCACCACCACGAAGAGATCCGGCTCGGTCCGCTCAATGAAGCCGAAATCAACCAGCTGATTGAATCGATGGCGGGCACAGGTCTTCCCAGAGAAGCATTCGCAACGGTCATCCGGCTTGCCGCAGGCAGTCCGTTCATGGCAACGGCAATTCTGCGCGGGATGGTGGAATCAGGTGCGCTTGAGGCGACTGAGAATGGCTGGACGATCGACATTGATCGTCTGGCAGGAATTCAGGCATCAACCGATGCTGCGGATGCATTGAATCATCGCATCGAGCAGATGCCGTCCGACATGAAAGACCTGATGTCTGTTGCCGCGGTTGTCGGCAAGGAGTTCGATGGAAAAACGGTAATCGAGTTGTCGGGCGTAGATGTTGACAGTTCACTCAGAAACTTTGAAAAGCTGCGGGAGCAGCGACTGATCTGGGTGATGCCCGACGGAAAGTACGCGCTTGTTCACGACAAGATTCGCGAAACGCTACTCGATCGTCTTGAGCCGGAAACACGCCGTGAGATTCATGGCAGATATGCCTCGTGGCTGGAGTTACATCATCCGGATAACTGCTTCGACCTTGCCTATCACTTCGATGAGTCCAATGAGTCCGGGCGGGCGCTGCCCTTTGCAATGGAAGCGGCCGAAGTTGCCCGCAGTAGCTATTCACTCGACTCAGCAAAACAGCTTCTGGGCATCGCCTTAAAGGGGCTCGACAGAAAATCCGGCTCGAAGTTGTACAAAGTCCAGTCGTGGCTGGCTGAAGTCCTGATGCTCGACGGACAGTACGAGGAAGCCTCGGAGTGGTTCCGCAAAGCGGGAGAGAACGCTGAAGGCACATTCGAAACGGCTGAGTCGCTGGCCCGTCGCGGCGAGCTTGAATTCAAGCGGGGCAATAAAGATAAGAGCATGGCGCTTTGTGAAGAAGCGCTGGCCCATTTGAAGATTCCAGTTCCAACGAACCGTTTTCAGTTGTGGCGCGGGCTCGCGCGGGAAATCTCGATTCAGGCAGCCCACTCAATTTTTCCACGCCTGTTTGTCGGTAATCAGAAAACAGCCGCGCCCGAACAGGATCGCCTGACATGGCGGTTGCTCGGTCTTCTTGCGCACAGTTACTTTTACTGTCGTACAATCCATCACGTTCTGTGGGTTCATCTTCGCGGCATGAACATGGCGGAGAAGTTTCCGCCGACTCCGGAGCTTGCAAAGTGCTACTCCGAACATGGCCCGGCAATGTCTCTGATTCCCTGGTGTAATCGTGGCATCAAGTATGTTCGGAAGTCGCTGGAGTTCCGGAAGCAGTTCAACGACCTGTGGGGACAGGGGCAGTCGCGGAATTTCTACAGCATCGTTCTTTACTCAGCCTCGGAATTCGGACAGGCGATCGATCAATCGGCTCAGGCCGCCGATATTCTTCTGCGAACAGGCGATCACTGGGAACTTAATATCGCACGTTACCAGCATGCTGCGGCGCTTTACCGTTCCGGCAAGCTGAAAGCTGCACTGGATCATGCCAGGCATACCTATGAGATGGCTCTTTCGATCGGCGATTATCAATCGACCAGCAACATTCTCGACGTCTGGGCGAGATGTGCACCGCATGACCTGCCGGTCGAAATTATTGCGACTGAAAAAGCGCGCGATCTGCAGGATGTCCAGGCCCGCTGTCAGATGCTGCTCGCCAATGGAGTGAGTCTGTTTGCGCGCAGAAAATACACCGCGGCTCAGGCGTGTTTTGAGGAAGCGATCGAGCGGGCTGTTGCAGCAGGGGTCATCAATACCTACATCTCGCCGCATTTCGCCTGGCTGGCCACCGCGCTGCGGATGCGAATTGAACGGGAACCGCCGACGACGCTGAAGCTGCGTGTTGAGTTGCGCGAAAAAGCGCTGAAGGCCGCGGCAAAGGCCGTCCGGATCGGGCGTAAATTCCGCAACGAACTCCCCCATGCCTTGAGAGAACTGGCCGGATGCCACGCCCTTCATGGAAATCAGTGGCGGGCAAAAAGACTGTTTCGAAAGAGCCTGAAAGTTGCTCAGGAACAGGGCGCAGCCTACGAAGCAGCCATGACCAAAGAACTTTTTGCGGCAATCGGTTGCGAACTGGACTGGCCCGATAGCAAGCAGATGAGGCGGGAAGCCGCAGTTGAGCTTAAGCGAATCCGCGATGGAATCACCGAGAACAAGGTTGAATCACTTTCGCTGGTTGATCGCTTCGACGCGCTGCTGACGGCCGGACGTGAAATTTCCAGTGCATTCAGTGAGCAGGATATCTACGAGCGGACGGTACACGCAGCCAGACGTCTGTTGCGGGGCAAGCGAACGGTGATGGTCGAGATTGAAGAGAACAGCCACCGGGTACGCGATATGGAATCCGTCGAGGACCACCGCTTTGATGAATCGATCGTCAGGCGCGCATCGGCTTCAAGGAAGACCATGATTGCTGACCGGGAACAGGTCCCCGTAGACGATCATTTAGCCAGCCAGACGGGTACTTTTCTGTGTACACCGGTTGTTGTGCATGAAAAGGTGGTCGGATGCCTTTATGTGGGAACACCGTTTCTGAGCAATCTGTTCGGCGAAAACGAGATCAGGATTGCAGACTACCTCGCCAGTGCAGCGGGTGCGGCGCTGGAGAAGGCGGATGGTTTCCGGCAACTGGAAGAACTGAACCACTCGCTTGAAGAGAAGGTGCAACAGAGAACAGCAACCATCGAAGCGAGGTCACGTGAGCTTGAGATCGTCGCGTACGAGTTAAGGCAGACTCAGTCACATCTGGAAAAAGCAAGAGACGTTGCTCAGGCAGCCAACAAGGCTAAGAGTGATTTCCTGTCCAGCATGAGCCATGAAATCCGCACGCCGATCGCTGCGGTCCTTGGTTTCACGGAACTGATGCTGCGTGGTGTCGTTTCCGATCCGCAGGAACAACGCAAGAACCTGCGTACCATTCATGCCAGCGGTGAGCATCTCCTGCAACTGATCAATGACCTGCTTGACCTGTCAAAAATCGAAGCAGGCAAAATGGAAGTTGAAGCGATCGCTTGCAATCCTGTCAAAGTGACCAGTGATGTTGTGATGACGCTCAGCGCGAAAGCCGAGCAGAAAGAGATTGGTCTGAACTTCCGGATTGACGGACAAGTCCCGGAACAAATCACAAGTGACCCGACCCGTATACGCCAGATTCTCACGAACCTGGCCGGAAATGCGATCAAATTCACCAGCGAAGGCAGCGTGGATATCGCATTGTCAATGAACGAGGATAACAACGCTCTACGATTTGCCGTGTCCGATACCGGAATCGGTATGACCGAAGAGCAACTGGGCAGAATTTTCACACCGTTCACCCAGGCCGACTCGTCGACTGCTCGCAAGTTCGGTGGAACCGGTCTTGGATTATCGATCAGTCGCAAGTTGTCGAAATTGCTCGGTGGCAAAATCAGTGTTGCCAGTACAGAAGGCGAAGGCAGCGTATTCGCCGTGGAAATTGCCACAGGCGTTATAGAGGAAGGCAACTGGATTACACAATCGGATATTCAGTCGCTGCTGGATGCTGACGAAAATGTAGCCTGGGATGAAGCAAGCCTTGAGGGCGCGCGGATCCTGGTTGTCGATGATGTTGCCACAAACCGTGAATTCATGACCCTTGTCCTGCAGGCATCGGGAGCGACTATCGAAACGGCTTGCAATGGTCAGGAGGCAATCGATCGGCTGGAAGTTGACGAAGATAAATTCGACATTGTTCTGATGGATATGCAGATGCCGATCGTTGATGGATACACAGCATCATCCGTACTGCGTGAACGAGGATTTGCCAAGCCTGTGTTTGCGTTGACCGCCAATACAATGTCGGGTGACGAGCAGAAGTGTATCGACGCAGGATGTACCGGATACTTGTCCAAACCGATTGATGTGGACAGGTTGATTCAGTTGATTTCGTCCGCCGCGGAGTGAGCGGATTCACAAGAGGGTCCCGCCGGTTAAAGATCAGCGAAACAGGCTGGGATTATCCGTGCTGAAGATGAGCTGCGTTGATAACGAGCTGCGCCCGGAGACTGCCCTTTCGCGGCCTGGTTATGACGCGCGTGGTTTAAACGAGAGTGCCAGCGCATGGCCGATGAAGCGCAGCTTCAAGGAAAAGAGTGCGCTGCAGATAACTTGCGGCGGGTGTCCGCGAAAGAAAAACGAGAAGCACTCCGCGACCCCCGTTGTCAGCGGGAGCCACGGAGTGCCCGCCGCCTTACCTACTCGTAGTAGTCGTCAAGGAACCGGACGCCGATCAGGTACAGCTTGTAATCCTGTCCGATTGATGTGCAGTGTCTGACTTCGCTGAACACCATCGGCATGTTCTCACCGAGGCCGATTTTCAAAAACTTGTGATCAACGGGTTCAGGAATAATAAATCCGAGTCCGCGAACACTGATATCGCGGGAAACCGTCCAGAATGGATCGCCTGCAGGGTGAAAATCCTCATCAAGAAGTTGTACTCGCAGAGAGATGCTGCGCGGGCTGCGCGGCTCAGTTCTCCGCCCCGGATGGGGATCAGAAAGCCCTCTGGCAACCTCTACAAAGCGTCGCGCCGATTGTGCGAGCGACTGGTTGTCAGAAGGGAGATTTGAAAAACCGATCGAATCGTCGGTTGGCATGGCGAACTCCGGAAAGTAGCAGGGTCTGTTTTTCCAGGAGCAGGGTTTTCCGGTGTCACTGACCGGCGGCGGCCGGGCGTCAATGACAGCGGGAAAGCCTTCTCCCATCAGCAACCATAGGTCACGAAATCCATGTTGGTTGAGACTTTTCCCGGACCGGGCGGTAATTCGCCACACCGTGCGAATGTTCTCCCCTGCAGGTGAGTCCGGTCACCAGCCGGTGCCGGAAAAGCAGTGTGCATTCCGCCGAAAGGCATCCTCTTATTTACGGTCAGTTAATGATGAATTCCGGTTCGACCGCGGAGGGTTTACCCGAACAGAGGGTACTCTGTACGCCGTGGCGGAACATGGAACCTATCCTACACCGAACCAATGAAATGACCCCGGCTACGTTTTCCGGCCGGGTGCGTAAGAGAATGCAAGGAACCAAAATGAGAATTCTGTTGGCAGAAGACGATAGGACCACAAGGCTCTTCGTCAGCGAGGCACTGATGTCTGCGGGCTTTCGCGTGACGGCCGTTGAGAACGGTCGCCAGGCGCTGGAAAAGTACCGCGAGCAGAGTTTCCCGATGGTTGTGTCTGATCTTGATATGCCCGAGATGAACGGGATTGAGCTGTGCAGGCAAGTCAAGCAGCAGATTCGCGATTCGTACACCTACTTCATCATGCTGACAGCACAGACAGACGCATCCAACGTGTGCAGCGCGCTTGAAGCCGGTGCGGATGACTATGTTCTCAAGCCGTACAACGAAGTCGAGCTGGTTCTCCGGGCGCAGATTGGTGAACGAACTGTCAATCTCGAAACCCGTGACATGATGGGTATGGCCATGTCGAAGCTCGTTGAAAAACGAAGTAACGAAACGTGTGCTCACCTTCGTCGCATCAAAGAACTCTGCCTGGTGCTTACTCACGCTGCACGACTGGTTCCGGATTTCGCCGACGAAATTGACGAGCAGTTCATCCAGGGACTGGGTGAAACCGCGTGGCTGCATGACATCGGAAAGGTTGCGATTCCCGACAGCATCCTGCTCAAGCCCTCTGCATTGTCGCAGGAGGAACGATCAATCATGGAGACGCACACTCTTCATGGAGCTGATGTTTTTGCCGACGCTCTACAGCGTTATCCGGAAAACCGCTTCCTGAAAATGGCCTACGATATCGCAATTTCCCACCACGAGAGATGGGACGGCACGGGCTATCCCAACAAGATTCCGGGAGACTCGATTCCATTGAGCGGCAGGATTGTCGCCATCTGCGATGTTTATGACGCGCTGACTTCAACCCGGGTCTACAACGACGCCATGCCTCATCAGTGTGCGGTTGAGTTGATTCTGAAAAGTTCGGGTTCCCACTTCGATCCGAGGCTGGTCGATGTTTTTCTGACCTGCCTCAGCGAGTTTGTGGAAATCAAACGTCGCTACCCGGATGAAAGACCTGAGGCGTATCCGTCGCTTCAGAATGCTCCGGTCCTTGCACCTGTGTAAACGAAACACCTGTGTAAGAGAACAAATGCGCTCTTTCCACCCTGACTCTTCCCAATCAAAAACTGCTTAAAAAGCTACTGCGAGCGATAACTATGAATACGAAAACAAATCCAGCTGCGCCGGTTGACTCTGAGCAACTTGTACAGCGTTGCAACGGAAAGGTCCAGTTGGCCATGCGCATGCTGGAAATGTTCCGTGAGGATGTGGTCCGCCAGTTTTCGGATATTCGAAATGCAGTTGACCAGAATGATCTTGAAGCGCTGGCCCGTGCGGCACATGCGATGAAAGGTACCGCGTCGATGGTGTCTGCCAACGAAACCAGCCAGCTTGCCGCCGAGATTGAAGTGGCGGCAAAAGGCAGTGATCTCGAACAAGCGCGAGCAACACTCGAGTCTCTCTCGCAACAGGTGGAGCTCTGCGCCCGCTACAAATTCTCAAACTGACCGGCTCTACGGCATCTTCCTAGTAGCGCCGGATCATGCTGAGCGACAGCCAGTGGGCCTCGGTTGCAACCGTCGAGTTATCGAAATCTCCACCAAGCAATGAGCTGGTGGAGATGAATGAGTCATCTCCGAACGAGTACTGATACGCAAGATCGATCTCGTTGCCCATTACCTGCCAGCCATAGCCGACGGAAAAGGCATGCTCAAGAGTTGTCTGGATCCAGGGCGTCAGAGTTGAATCCGGAACGGGACTGCGGTGGTAGACATATCCGCATCGAATCACACGGCCACAGCCGATGTCGCGTTCAAGCCCTGTTCTTACGCTGACGGTGTCGCGCCAGCTGAGAGGAAAGCTCTCGTTGAGCGTGTTTCCAACCACTGACTGGAACACCGGGTTGTCAGGGTTTGAAGTGACGATGTCAAAAGAGTCCCATGCGGAAGACCAGTCAAACCAGACAACATCGACTCCACCACGAAGGCAGCAGTTGAAATCATGCTGCAGGCCCAGCCCGATGTACTGTGGCCAGTCGACGTCTGCTTCTGCATCCCAGCGTGACGAACCGAGCCCCGGAATCTCCGTGACTGTACTGCCATCAAGTTCAAAACTTGTCTCTGCCTGATACGTGACGCCCAGGCGGGTGGCCGGCGTCAGTTGATATTGCATTGCGAGTGCCCAGCTGATTGCAGCTCCGGTCGCCTGGAAATCGAATCGCGTTGGAGTGCCGGCAAATGGAGAGGGGCCTTGCAGAGTGTAGGGCCCCTCAAGTTCCATGTGGTTCACCGCCACACCGAAGTTTCCTCCGACAGACAGCCTGTCATTTACACGGTAAGAGACCGATGGCAGGATTCGAGCAAGTGCTCCGATCGACTTGTAATGCTGAGGACCGGAAAATGGAAACGGTCCGTTCATTGTGTATTCCGAAGCGAATCCAGCCTGGGAAAATACTCCCAGACCATATCCGATACTCCCGTCCGGGCTCCTCGAGGCAATCACAATCTGTCCGGCTGGAAACGGATTGTCTTCGGCAGAAACGCCGCCCGGGTTGTCCGGATCTGTGAATTCGAGGTCTGTGAAAAGAAGATCTACGCCAATCTCGGTCAACCGGAATCCCGGCATATTCACAATGGCCGCAGGATTGTCCAGCAGCATCTGGCCGTTATCAGCAAAACCGATATTGGCTCCACCTCGTCCCGTTGTACGAGCTCCCATTGCATCGCGAATGGTACCGTCAGCATGCAATGCTGAGCCAGCAAAGAGAAGGACTGATAAAGCGATGATGATAAGGAGAGCGCGCATTTCCGGATCCTTTCTGCGTCGTCAGAATTATCGGAAAAATCCAAACGACGGATTCCGGTGAAATTCGGATTTCTGCCGGGGGAAAACCCTCCGTGCCCTTTAGTCAGATGTTGAAAACGTCAACATCAGGCCGCGCGAGCTTTCTCCAGCCAGGACTCCAGTTCATGAGCAAAGTCAGCCATCGACTCGAAACGTCCTTCCGGATTCTTGCACAGTGCCTTAAGACAGGCCTCTTCAAGCAACGGATCGATGTCCGGGTAGTAATCACGCGGTCGCCTTGGCGGATCACTTCGGATCTGTTCGATCATGTAATCGACCGGGCCACCGAACGGACGTTTGCCGGTGAGCATTTCGAACATGATCGCACCGGCACTGTAGATGTCCAAAGCCGGTCCAGATGCTGACGGATCATCGAAGAGTTCCGGGGCCATATATGCCGGCGAACCGAGCTGCCCGAGTCCACGTTCGGACTCAAGTTCGTACTTGCAAACAGAGAGTCCGAAGTCCGTAATCACAGGTTGCTCCCGCCGGTTGACGATCAGATTGGCAGGCTTGAGATCTTTGTGGTAGATGTCCTGACGATGAGCTTCAGCCATGGCGGAGCAAAGTTGTGACATGAACCGAATGGTCGGATCAACCGGCGACTTGCCGCTTTCAAGGTGGCTCGCAAGTGATTTGCCTTCAACAAGTTGCATACACATGAATGGCAACTCGCCGAGCTTTCCCGCATCATGAACTTTGCAGATATTCGGGTGATCGATCGAGGCCAGAGATCTTGCTTCGAGTGAAATATCTTCGCGTGAGAAAAACAGAACCTTGATAGCGACTTTGCGCTGAAGAGATTTCTGTGTCGCGGAATAAACAACTCCCATCCCTCCGCGACCGATCTCCTCATGGATCGTATAGCCTTCCATCTCCTGCGGCAAAGGGCCCAGCGATTCAGTGACCGGGCAGAAGTCATTTGCCATTTCCTCGATGCACTCAGCGAACACTTCGCGGATACGGCTTTCCAGAAGCGGGTATTCATCGAAATACGTTTCGAGATCGAGCCGGTCGCCGAGCTTCAAGCGGATGTCGATATCCAGACCGATCAGTTCAATCTTCAGATCGTCGTCGATCTTTTGAACCTGCCGATCGATAAACTTGCGCACAGATCCATCGGGATCGGATTTTGCGTACTGTTCGTACAACAGCAGCAGACGATGATCGGGAAATGAATTCCTGTCCATAGCTTCGCCGTCCTTCCGGGCCGCAGATTAGACGTCGCGTACCGGATTGCAGGTAATCTGCTGTGTCAGCCACAAAATGAAAAGGCAACTTGTGGCTGTGTCTGGCATTGATGATGAGCAAGGATGCTTCACAGCGTCGGCAAGATTAGACACCGTAGGGATTTCCCGCAAGGCTGATATCGTGCTGTGCCGTGCGTTGCATGATTGCGGCTGTTTTGAAAGCACGGATGTTGAATTCACACATCCGTTTTGAACAGAATGAACGATTCGGAGTGGTTCAGTTCAGTCGTCCGAGATTGCAATCCACATGCTTTTAATGCGCTTGACCATGGTCTTCACCGTTCTGGTGCTGCATTCAAGTTCACTGGCAATTTCATACGTGGTATAGCCGCGGATTTTCATGCCTGCCGTCGTTTTCAGCCGCGGTTCACGCAACGAACTGAACAGTCGATTGCATTGCTCAAGAACCGCGCTGTGAAGCTGCGGGCAGTTATCAGCTGCAGCGAGTTCCGAATCATGATCCTGTTCGATTGAGGTTGTGGTGGCCGCGCCTCCCCGCTTCAGGGCAGTGTCTTTTCTTTGCCAGTCCTTCATCTGTCTGGTGGCAATAACAGAAAGCAGTTTCCACAACTCGACCCGGTCCCTGACCTCCATATAGTTTTTCCGCTTCTCCGCCGATTGAACGGAAACGATGAGATCCCCCAGCGCTTGAGCGGCAACATCCTCTTCATCCCAGACGCCGAAATTGTGCCTGCCACGGGAGAGTACTTTTTTGCATAGCTTGTCGTAAAAAAACTCCCAGAGCTTTTCCGCGGCGGAATCCGTTTCGTCCCGTTTTTTGCTTGTTCGCAAACAATGAAGCAGCATCGTTACAGAACCGGCCATGGCGGGTTTCCCTTATTCGTCAAAAAAATATTTCACCCGGAGAGGGTAAATCGCCATTTATAAAATAGAGACGGCGACGTTCTCCGCGAATCCAATTAGCGGAATTCGACGCTACATGAAATAGGGATTGTGCAAGCAACACCGCAACGGTGACTGCCGCTTATCACATGCATAGCCCCGCCCGGCCCCGGAAGGGCCAAGTCTTTTCAACAAGGGAATGTCATGAATCGTGCAAACGAAGACTGCGTGCTGTACTGTCTTCTCAAAAACCCGGCAGAGACTGAGCAAGTCACCGCTGCGTTCCGGGACGCTTACCCCGGCGGGAGGATCTTTATCTTTCAGGAAACGGACGAGTTTCTGCGCGCAGTGGCTGCGTCCGACAGTCGTTGCAAACAATGCTGCCTTGCGACGTCCTGTGATTATCCTGAAGCAACGTTGAAGCAGGTTACCAACGCGGCTAACTACTGGTTTGTTCCTGTCGTTCTTATCAAAGATGCGACGACTCCTGTTTCAGTCGCTCCATTCAATCCGGTCGTTCTCGTTGATCGCCCGCTTGCAAAATCAGGAATACAGGATTCGATTGACCGGGCTCTTGAGCTTTCAGGCCAGTATGTCCGCTATTCCTCGCAGGTTGAGCGCTTCCGTCTGCTCAATGACCGTGAAGTAAACATTCTTCGCCTCGCGGCAGTCGGACTTCCAAACAAGTCGATTGCGAGAAGGCTCGACATCTCGATCAAGACAGTCGAGAAGAACCGGCGCAACGCCTACGAAAAGCTGGATATCAGCAGCGCAGCGGAAATGGCATCTCTGGTGACGTTCCAGAAGTTCTGCCGTTCACGACCTGTCGTGCCTGTTGCCGCAACCACCATTGCAGCTACCGGAACCATCGGTGCTCCGGGAACCGTTCCGGCTCCTACAACACCGACCATGGCAAATGGCCACGGCACGGGTATGGTTTAAAGCCAACCGGGTTTGTCTCCGCGAATGAACATCAGGAAGCACCGGAGGCCGTACAGACTACCGGCCGCCACATCATCTCCGATGCGTCAGTCGGCGCCGCCGGTGTTCGTGAGGCCTGATTTGTCGAGGTGATGAAGCAGTTCAAGGCAGACCAGCTGCATGCGCGGAATGTGAAACGGACCCTTCCAGAGGTTGCCCTTGAGCGGTGAGCTTACGGCGCCGTCTCTGCGCAGATATCCGAACCACTCGCCGCATTCCTCGTCCGGAAAATGGTCCATCGTCCATCGATGTATGCGCTGGTGCCACTGTCTGTATTTTTCGTCGCCTGTGCTGACGTAGGCCATCAACGTCGCGATGATCGTTTCGTTGTGCGGCCACCAGAACTTCATGTCGTGCCAGTATTCCTGTACCGGTTTGCTGTCAACGCCTGTGAAATACAGAATTCCGCCGTACTGTTGGTCCCAGCCACGTTTCCACATCCAGTCGAGCATGGTACAGCCGAGTTGGATCAAACGATGGTCGTTTCTGTACCGGCCTTCTGACATGATGAACCATGCGCCTTCTATAGCATGGCCGGGATTGAGTGTCCTTCCGTCAAAGTGATTGATCAGATCCCCGCTACCGCCTACGGTTTCCATTACGCATTCGATGTCCGGCCGTACAAAATGAGTCTCTATTTCTTCGATGAACCGGTCGATGTGTTCGTCAGCCCCCTCAAGCCCGATTGAATCCCGGAGCTCCTGCGCTGTGTTGATTCCGATCATCGGAAAACCGATCGAACGCATGGGTCTTGCCGATGTGAATTTTGCGAGTTCGGCAGGCGGATTCACATTGTGATCAACGAAGCTCTCAAAACAATCCGCGGCGCGCGTTGCGTACTGTTCAGATCCGGTAGCTTTGGATATCTCGCCGAATGCGATTGCAGCGAAGCTCTCCGAAAAGGCGTACCTTCTTTTTCGCAGCGGCGTACCATCGCGAGTGAGGTGAAACCACATTCTGCCGTCTACAGGATCAAAGCAATGCGTTTCGATAAATCCGGCTGTTGATGTTGCGATTTCGAGCCAGCGGTCGCGGTCCGGGTGATCAGCAAGCAGCGGATGGTTGTACAGTTCGCCCAGCAGCCATGTGAATCGTCCCTGTTGCCAGACGCTCTTGTCAGTGTCAATCAATGATCCATCTCGATCGAGCGATGCCATGACTCCGCCATGTTCGCGATCCAAACCGTTGCTCAGCCAGAACGGCAGAACATCATCAAGCAATCCGTTTTGATAGGATTCTTTCAGAATCTGAAGCTCTGTTTTATCCATTTGCTGACTCAAGTTTTCGCCGGAGTGTCGGTGGGTCAGTTAGTCGGTGGGTCAGTTAGTCGGTGGGTCAGTTATCGGTAGGTTAATCAGGTCCATGTTAAGCCGCGAGTCCATAGGTGTAGTACATGGGTGTAGTAGTAGACAAGGATCTCCTTGCTGGATTTCGAAAGTCAGTCGACCCATAATAAGCTCGGGTCAACACGTCCGTCCTTCCACCGGCAAACAGATGTCAAGACTTTCCTTTAATTGCCCCCAATGTGGAGAACTGTTTTCCAAAGTCAAACAGGAGTTGCTTGGCAGAAAGTTTCAATGCAAGTGCGGGAAAGTGTTTCGAGTCGGCAGCAAGTCAGATCGCGTAACCACAAAGAATCTTCCAGCACAACCGGACCCGATTCCCGTGCCGTTGCCGGCTGAGGTATTGCCTGTCGCGCCGCATTATCAGATGGCCGCGCAGCAGATGCTCGCGCCCGTGCCGGCACCCGTTTCTAATCCACCACCGCGCCTGCAGCCGGTGAGAGGTGTGTCGGCATCGAAGAAGAAGGTCCGGATCACTCACAATACGGTTCTACCACGGATTTGTATCAAAACGGGAAAGCCGGCGACTCGAACCATTACGAATCGATATTATCAACTGGGTGTCGCGTCAATAATGTCGCTTCTGGTCGGTTTTGCCGGCTTCATGCTCCGTGTTGTTCGTGCCGCAGCATTCAGCGAAGGCGATATAACGCTGATGGCGACACTGATTGAGGCGACGATCGTCGGATTGCTTTCTTCAATACTTGCGTTCGTAGTTTTTCCGAAAAGAATCAAAGTCGAATTGCCGTTAAGCGAACACTATTTCGTCCGGCATCAGGCAATCGCCTGGACTTTGCGCGCGATCCTTGGAGTCTGCCTGATTCTGGAAGTGTTCGGAGTTGCAGGGGTTATTTTCCGTGAACAGTTAACTGAACAGCAGGAAATGATTGCAGGCGGTCTTGTGGTGCTTCCCGGGATGGCAATCCTGTTTTTCGGACTTGTGTATCCACGTGTAACACGTGTAATTCGCCCCTCGAAAATTACAGACGAATACGGTGAATTCACTGGTGCCCACCCTACTTTTTTGAGTAGTGTCGGGCGTACGTCATGATCATGGGTGAGGTGGTAATACAGTGAGAGCGTTAGCAGCGATCGCACCAGGTCAGCAATCGCGCTAGCGCAGTGAGGCGGAACATCTCTTCTTCGACACAAATTCAAGGAGTCATTGCAATGCGTACAGTTTTCACACCGTTGCTGTGGGCTTTTCTTCTCGTTGCTTCGGCCGGTCCTGCTGCGGCGCAGCTGGACCAAGTTGACTGGGGCTCCGATCTGGAATTCATTGCAACGGAGCTGCCTGAACTGCATATCGATCTGTTCCGGCAGCAATCGGAAGCCGACTTCAATGCACGAGTGAATCAGCTGCGGTCAGACATCACTGATATGAGCGGCGTTCAGGCGGCTCTAGCCCTTCAGGAGCTAGTTGCATCAGTCGGTGACGGACACACTTCGTTGAACGTTGACTCTAAGTACTTGCGATATTTTCCGCTCAATTTGAAATGGTTCGATGACGGAATTTTCGTCACCGTTGCCGATGCAGAACTCAGCAGGCTGGTCCAGGCGAAACTGGTGTCGATAAACGGAGTCGAAACGGATGCGATCCTTGAACGCCTGAAGCAACTGTTGCCTCACGACAACGAATTCGGATTTCGAAATATCATCGACAACCAGTTCAATACGGCAGATTATCTGCAGTACGCCGGTGCGTTGGATAACTCAGAATCGGCGCAGTTCGTTTTCGAAAAAGACGGAGAGCAGTTCAGCGAGGTGATCGAATCCCGGCCGGTAAGTGAATTTGGATCGATTCGTTGGCATACCGGGGGCGAGCCTCCGCTTTGTTTCCACAAGCAAAGCCTGAATTTCTGGAACGACTGGATCGCCGATCACAACACGGTCTACTTCAAATACAACAGCTGTCGGGATGCAGCCGGATTTAATCGTCTCGTTCAGGGAACAAGTGGATTCGTCGGACAGAACCGCGTTGAAAAATTCGTACTTGATTTGCGGCATAACGGTGGAGGGAATTCAGCCATTTTTGCTCCTTTGTTC